>JBDLTH010000168.1:0-7027 GCA_039799165.1 Bacteroidota bacterium | reverse complement strand
ATTTTGGAAAATAAAACGAGTACTTTCAAAGTAAAAATTTTAGAGTTTAGCGAGCTAAATGATAAAATTTACTACTAGATAAGAGCCGTTTTAGATACAAAATGCTTCATTGACCAAAATTAAACAGTTACTTAATATATTGTATTTGTAAAGTCAGACTTGTTCGTTAGTAAGTCTCTCTTTGTTTTAGATTAGATCAATAACAATACTTGTTCAAGCCAAAAAATATGCCTACATTTGTTTTAATTAAATATAGATGTATCTAACTATAAAATAAACCAATTACATATGAGATTTGTCGTATCAAGTACTGCTCTTCTTAGTCATTTACAGTCAATAAGCAAAGTAATAAATTCAAAAAACACATTGCCTATTTTAGATTGTTTCTTGCTAGAACTTAACGATTCTACATTGACACTCACTGCTGCCGATACTGATACTCGTTTAGTTACATCTCTAGACGTAAGTGAGGTAGAAGGTTCAGGAAAATTAGCAGTCAATGCCCGCAATTTGCTTGATCCGTTAAAGGAGTTACCAGAACAACCCCTTACTTTTGAGATAAATGACGAAAACCTAGAGATATTTATTTATTTTCATAATGGTAAATATAATTTTGTGGCTCAAAGTGGCGATGAGTATCCTCAACCCAAAGAGTTAAGTGATACAGCTATCACATTAACGCTAAACCCTCAGGTACTTAATACAGCTATCAACCGCACATTATTTGCAAGTGCCGATGATGAGTTACGCCCTGTAATGAATGGTATCTACTTTGATATTACAACTGATGATCTTACCTTTGTGGCATCAGATGGTCATAAATTGGTTCGTTCTAAAACACTAACAACAAAGGGTTCGGAAAGAGCTTCGTTCATCCTTCCTAAAAAACCAGCCAATTTACTGAAAGCTATTCTACCGAAAGAAGCCGAAGAAGTGACGATTAAATTTGATGAAAACAATGCTTACATAACAATGACTAGTTATACAATGACATGTCGTTTTATCGAGGGGCGTTATCCAAACTATAATTCAGTTATACCTCAAAATAATCCCAATAAGGTAATCATTGATAGATTATCGATATTGAATGCACTGAAACGTGTATCTGTATTTTCTAATCCTGCAAGTAGTTTAGTAAGACTACAATTATCAGATAATAAGATGTTAATTTCGGCTCAAGATATTGATTTTTCGACAGCTGCCGAAGAAACAATTCCTTGTCAATATGAAGGTACTGCTATGAATATTGGTTTCAAATCGAACTTTTTGATCGAAATATTGAACAATATTCCAGCAACAGAAGTTTCGGTTGAGTTATCAGATCCTTCACGTGCAGGTTTGATATTTCCAGTTGAAAAAGAAGAAGGTGAAGACTTGCTCATGCTACTTATGCCAATGATGCTAAACGATTAAACTTTCAATAATAAGATAACAGACTCATAAAGACTTTATCAGTTTGCTGATAAAGTCTTTCTTAACTCATATTGTAACTATCAATGGAACTAAATCTGAAAAACCCAATTGTCTTTTTTGATCTTGAAACAACTGGTACAAATATTACGAAGGATAGAATTGTCGAAATTTCTTTTCTTAAAATACATCCAAACGGAAAAGAAGAAGTGAAGACGAAACGAATCAATCCCGAAATACCAATCCCCCAAGAGGCTTCAGATATACATGGCATAAAGGACGAAGATGTAGCCCATGAGTCTACATTTCGTCAAATAGCGAAATCGCTAGCCGATCAGATCGAAGGTTGTGATTTGGCAGGTTTTAACTCAAGTCGTTTTGATATTCCTCTCTTAGCGGAAGAGTTTTTAAGAGTGGGAATGGATATTGATTTTTCGAGAAAAAAATTAATTGATGTTCAGATTATTTTTCATAAAAAAGAGCAACGTACACTACAAGCAGCTTATAAATTTTATTGCGACCGTAGTTTAGAGGATGCACACTCTGCCGAGGCAGATACTATTGCTACCTACGAAGTGCTAAAAGCACAGCTTGATAGGTACGATGATTTGCCTAACGATATGGGGAAACTTGCCGAAGAATACTCATTTTTCAATGATAATGTAGATTTGGGTGGTCGTATAATCAGAAATGAGCATGGTGTTGAGGTGTTTAACTTTGGTAAACACAAGGGCAAATCAGTTGTAGAGGTACTAAAGGCTGAACCTAGTTTTTATGCTTGGATGATGGATGCCGATTTTCCGTTGAATACAAAACAGGCTTTGACCAAAATACGATTGAGGGAAATGAATAAGTAATATTTAAAATAAGATATTTTAGACAATTGAATCTAAAAAATAAACAACTATCTTTGTATTTCTTTTTCGGGCAAGCCCGTGTGATGGGAATGAGGAAGAAGTCCTTTATTTGAGTAACACATTTAAAATTAAAAAATGAAATCATTTGAATTAACAGGTTCGTTAAGAACCGATTTAGGTAAAAAAGCAACTAAAGCTTATCGTAAAGAAGAGATTATCCCTGCAGTTATTTATGGAGGCGAAAACTCTAAAGAGCCAATTCACTTCAGCGTAAAAGCGTCAGATGTTCGTAAATTGATCTATACTCCTGAAATATTTCTTGTAAACCTATCGCTTGAAGGTAAAGAATATAAGGCAATATTGAAAGATATTCAATTTCATGCGGTTACAGATTTAGTATTACACTTAGACTTTTTGCATGTATTCGAAAAAACACCAATTGTTATTGATGTTCCAGTAGTATTAGATGGATTGGCCGAAGGTGTGAAAGCTGGGGGTAAATTATCATTGGATATTCGTAAATTGAAAGTAAAAGCTCTTTACACGAATGTTCCTGAAAAAGTACATATTAACATCGAAAGTTTAGCTCTTGGTAAATCAATCCAAGTAGGAGAACTTAATTTTGATGGTTTAGAATTGTTAAATTCTAAAAATGCAGTTGTGTGTCGTGTGCAATTGACTCGTGCAGCAAGAGGTCTTGCAGCTAAAGGAGGTAAATAATATAAATGTATTAAATGAAATACTTAATTGCAGGTTTGGGCAATATTGGTAGCGAATACCATTATACCCGCCACAATATAGGATTCAGAATATTGGACGCTTTAGCAGAAGCGTCCAATACTGTTTTTACGGATAAGCGTTACGGTGCAGTAACCGAGTTAAGGGTCAAAAATAAGACCTTACTATTGCTTAAACCTTCTACTTACATGAATCTGAGTGGCAATGCTATTCGTTATTGGTTACAAGTCGAGAAAATACCTGTCGAAAACTTATTAGTTATATTAGATGATTTGGCGTTACCATTTGGTTCATTACGTTTAAAAGGAAAAGGAAGCGATGCTGGTCATAATGGATTGAAAAGTATACAATCAGTTTTAGGAACCCAAGCCTACTCTCGCTTACGTTTTGGTATAGGAAGTGATTTCCTTAAGGGTGGACAAGTAGATTATGTAATGGGTCGTTTCGATCAAGAGGAAGAACAAGTATTATCCGAACGTCTTGAAGTGTGCAATGAAATCATAAAAAGCTATTGCTTAGCAGGACTACAAAATACAATGAATCAATATAATAAGAAGTAATATTTATTATTCAATGTTGTAGAGATGAAAGAAGATAAAAAAGAAGTAAGAATAGATAAGTGGTTATGGGCTGTGCGACTTTTCAAAACACGTACATTAGCTGTAGAAACGTGTAAAAAAGGACGTGTTTTTATTAATAATATAACTATAAAACCAGCTCGCATGATAAAGGTGGGAGATATTATACAAATAAAGCGTCCACCAATTACTTATTCTTTCGAAGTTCTAGATCTGAGTGAAAAGCGTATGGGGGCAAAACTAGTTCCAGAGTACATGAAGGACGTAACTCCACAATCGGAATATGCTATTTTGGAATCAAACAAAGCAAGTGGTTTTGTTGATAGACAAAGGGGCTTGGGAAGACCTACAAAAAAAGACCGCCGTGATTTGGACGATTTTATAGACGATTCCTTCTTTGATGAATGGGATTAGAATGTTAACTCATTTTCAATAACAATTCCCTCTATAAAAACCATTAGAGGGTGTTTTAAATAAAAAACATTGTAAGATTAGCTGAAGCTTGTTTTGAATGTTTGCAATATAAAGTCCCATTTCTTACAATTAATTATTCCTTTCTAGATAAAGGACAATTTTTACTGTACAATACTAATACACTGGGAGGTCTAAAATATATGCTAGAAAGAGATTGTCTTCAAATAAAAGAGGCAATCTTTTTTTCTTTGATTGATATATTTGTCCTTATTAAAAAGCAAAGAACTTATGGATATTATTAAAGGACAAGAAGAGCATATAAATAGAATACGTTATATAGCTGAGCATACATGGGCTGATACATATGGAGCAATTTTGAGTCAAGAACAAATTGATTATATGTTAAGTATGATGTATAGTCCCGAAGCTCTTCAGAAGCAGATGTTGGAGCAAAATCATTGTTTTTTATTAGTTAAAGATAATAATTTGGATGACTTCGTCGGATTTGTATCGTACGAATTAGATTATAAAAACGAAGGAATAGTGAAAATCCACAAATTATATGTACTCTCTCAATGTCAGGGATCTGGGATGGGTAAAGTGCTTTTGGACGAAGTGGCTAGGTTTTCAGTTGAATCGGGAGCTAGTAAATTGGTTCTCAATATGAATAGATTTAATAATACACTGGGTTTTTATAGACATCTGGGATTTGAGATCATAGGCGAAGAAGACATTGATATTGGCGATGGATATTTGATGGAGGACTATGTTTTCGAAAAAAAATTAGGCTAAGGCGAATCTACGACTTGTTCTTGAGTTCTCAAGAGTTTGTCATTTAAAGCTACTTTTAGTATCTTTGGGTTTATAGATAATAGATATTCGTTAACCAAAAGATTTAGTTTATATGGTTTTTGATAATAAAATGATTGGTAAAGTATATACATCTTTACCTTTAAAAATAGCACAAGCAAAAGAGGTATTAAATAGACCCTTGACCCTTACGGAGAAAATTTTGTATACACACTTATCCGAAGGTGAAGATATTCAAGACTATAAACGTGGCGAAGCATATGTGAATTTTTCGCCAGACAGAGTTGCTATGCAAGATGCAACAGCACAAATGGCACTTTTACAGTTGATGAACTCAGGTCGAGATCGTGTAGCAGTTCCTACAACAGTACATTGCGATCACCTAATACAAGCCCATAAATCGGCTAAAGAAGATTTACATACAGCAGAGGTAACCAACAAAGAGGTGTATGACTTCTTGATGGAGGTGTCTAATAAATTTGGTATTGGCTTTTGGAAAGCAGGGGCAGGCATTATTCATCAAGTGGTGCTAGAGAATTACGCTTTTCCTGGAGGAATGATGATTGGTACAGATTCACATACACCCAATGCAGGAGGTTTAGGAATGGTTGCCATTGGTGTTGGCGGTGCTGATGCTGTAGATGTGATGGCTGGAATGCCTTGGGAACTTAAAATGCCTAAAATAATAGGAGTGAAGTTAACAGGCAAGTTATCTGGATGGTCATCGGCTAAGGATGTAATTCTGAAGCTGGCAGGTATTCTGACTGTAAAAGGTGGAACAAATGCTATTATCGAATATTTTGGAGAAGGAACGTCTACACTTTCCGCCACAGGTAAGGCTACCATCTGTAATATGGGTGCTGAGGTAGGAGCTACAACATCTATTTTCCCTTACGACTCTAAAATAGGTGATTACCTTGCTGCCACAGGACGTAAAGAAATAGTACAATTAATAGAATCGGTAAAAGAGCATTTAGTAGCAGATGCCGAAGTGTTTGATATCCCCGAAAAATATTATGATCGGGTTATTGAAATTAATTTGTCAGAGCTAGAGCCTCAGATTAATGGACCATTTACCCCTGATGCAGCTCATTCGTTATCCGAATTTGCCGAGGCTGTTCGAAAAAACGGTTATCCACAGGCTATGGAAGTAGGCTTGATAGGATCTTGCACCAACTCGTCTTACGAAGATATGACTCGTGCAGCTTCTATTGTAGCTGATGCCCGAGCTAAAGGAATACCCGTAAAGGCTCAGTTTATAATAAATCCTGGATCGGAACAGGTACGTTATACCGCCGAGCGAGATGGGGTGTTGCAAGAATTTGAGAAAGTAGGGGCAACTATTATGGCGAATGCGTGTGGACCATGTATTGGGCAATGGAAACGTGAAACAGACAACCCTGATCGACCTAATTCTATTATAACCTCATTCAACCGTAACTTTGCAAAACGTAACGATGGTAATGCAAATACCCATGCTTTTGTATCGTCTCCCGAAATTGTGGCTGCATTAACTATTGCAGGCGATCTGTGTTTCAACCCGATGAAAGATACATTAGTCAATGATAAAGGTGAGCAGGTGATGTTGGTTGAACCCAAAGGGGAAGAGTTGCCAAAAAAAGGTTTTGGTGTTGACGATTTAGGATACATAGAACCTGTTGCTAATGGCGACGGAATAGATGTATGTATTGATGTTAAATCAGAACGATTGCAACGTTTAGAAGCTTTTGCACCTTGGGCTGGAGTCGATTTACTAGACTTATCTCTGTTGATTAAAGCAAAAGGAAAATGCACAACCGATCATATTTCTATGGCAGGACCTTGGTTGCGTTTTCGTGGACATCTTGACAATATTTCAGACAATATGCTGATTGGTGCAGTTAATGCCTTTAATGATAAGACCAATTTGGTGTTAAATTCGGATACCAATAACTACGAAGCTGTACCACAATTGGCAAGAACAATCAAAGCAAAAGGCGAAGGATCGGTAGTAATAGCCGAAGATAATTATGGCGAGGGTTCGTCTCGTGAACATGCTGCCATGGAACCTCGTTTTTTAAATGTAAAAGCAATTATTGTAAAATCGTTTGCACGCATTCACGAAACCAATCTGAAAAAACAGGGAATGCTAGCCTTAACATTTGTCAATAAAGATGACTATGATAAAGTGCAAGAAAATGATAAAATAAGTATACTGGGATTGATCAGTTTTGCACCAGC
>JBDLTH010000167.1:0-10273 GCA_039799165.1 Bacteroidota bacterium | reverse complement strand
TCAGGGTCGTTTGGTAATACTTGTATAAAGAAACGCTTGCCTTCGTCAGAATGTTTTATATCAGGACTAACTCCTGACGAATTGTATTTTTTTCCTCCTATTGTATAGTCGAAAAAGAATAATCTCCCCCCTCTAGTACCTCTAATACTATATAAAGTGGCAATAGTGTATACACCCTCTTTTTGCACGGTACATGATCTGTAAAAACCAATGCTTGATATACATGCTATTATGCCTAGCCCAATTGCCAGCGTTTTTTTATTTGTTTTTGGTTTTGTTTCACTCATTTTTGTCACCATATTTTCATATTTGCCCCTCTTTTATCTCTATTTTTTGGGTATGGGCAATTCTTTCCAGCCATTATAGGGTGCTTGGGTGATGCTGTCGGGTACTCGGATGTTCGTCATCTTACACCTCTCTGGATCGTTAGGCAGTACTTGTATAAAGAAACGCTTGCCTTCATCAGAATGTTTTTTTTCTGAACTGTTAGCAAAACTATCATAATTCTTTCCTCCATATGAATATTCAAATGCGTAACTTACTCCCCCCCTTGCTCCAGTGATATTATGTAAAGTGGCAATAGTGTATACACCTTCTTTTTCAACTGTATGTGATCTATAAATACCAACTATCGATATACATGCTATTATGCCTAGCCCTATTGCCAGCGTTTTTTTATTTGTTTTTGGTCTATTCATAATTAGTAGATGCTTTTTCATTAAATCTGCTTGCTGCTCCGTATGCACCTATATAGTTCCATGTTTGCGTACTGAAGTACATAATATAACGTTCACTGCTATTTCGTAATACTGGATTTAAAGCATTCCATGTTTGCGAACCCATCTTTCCAAAGATAAAAGCAGACGAAGCATCGATAGCGGTAGTCTTTAAATTTTTATTATATCCTGTAATTTGTAATATTTTATCCTGAGATAATGGTTTTAGGTCAATTATACTACTTACCAAGGAGGCTGTCATAGGTACAGCAAAGAAGGCATCGCCACCTACGGCTACCCAGTTTACTTCCCTGAAGCCGTTTTCCCAGCCTCTACGCTGTCCATTTACACCCTTCTGTCTGCTGTTTACACCTGTTTGTGCAGCTATGCTCATCCCCCCTTTGAGTACAGCCATCTCGGTACTTGTGGCAAAGGCTGTTTTTAGCCCTTGTCTGCTTGCTGCCAATAGGGCTGGTACGCCTCCTGCCTCTACCGATAGCACGGCTAGGGGTGCTGCCATCATGCCGTATGCCATGCCTTCGGATATTTGGGTGGCAATGGGGTCAACGCTTCGCCAGTTTTGTACGGCTTTTTGGTAGTTTTGTTGCCGTTGGCGGTGGTCGAGGGTTATTTGTGGCACACCCTGGTCGGGGTGTTGCGACAGGGTGGCTTGGGTGGCATCGGCATAGGGTGTGTTGTGGTACTTGAGGTACTCTTGCGTGGCGTGCTGGTGGCGTAGCTCACGGGGTATGTCTTCGGCATAGAGGGTGGTGGTGGCTTGGCTATTTACTTTTTGCTCTAGCCACTCTAGTTTGCTTACGAGGGGGGTGGGTTTAACACCAGTGAGTATTGCACGGGGGTTGAGGTTGACGGCTTTTAGGTCTTCTATTTGTTTTCTGATCGATTGCAAGAGGGCTAGTTTGGATGCTGTTTTGGCTCGGTCATAGTCCATGTTTTGTTTGATGACCTGTTGCTGGGCAGGGTTGTTCCGAATGGCATCGTTGGCAGTGGTCATGGGTTGCACGGTGTACGATAGCCCTTGGTGCATGCTGAAGGTGATGTGGTGTCGGTTTTTGACATGTGCTATTACGGTTACTTCGGGCAGTACGTAGCCTAGCCCGTCTACATAGCCTTCGTAGGGTATGTTGTTATCGAGCAGGAAGTTGAACTTGGCTCGTGATATGATGGTGTTTTTTCGTGTACTCATAATGATGGTGTTTGTTTTATTTTATTCCCCAATAGTTGTGGTGCTCAATGCCGTTTATGGATAGCGACTCGGCGGTTATCATCAGCATGGTAGTTGTGCCTGTAAATGCACTTGTGTCTCGGGTCATGTTCATACAGCATCCGTTGCTAAAGTGTAGCCTGAGTACACTGATGCCCATATCGGTCTGAAACAGTATTTCGCCGTCTTTGAGTAGGGTGGCTTTTTTTGCCCACAGTAGCAGGTTGTCGTCGGCTGCTTGGGGCAGGGTGAGCATGAGTTGCCCACCTCGTACTTCGTGCTGGGGTTGCCCTTTATAGTCTATTTCTTGGGCAAAGCTTATTTTGAATTGTTCTACTTTGTATTTTTGTCCGTCAAGTACAAAGTATCCGTTGAGGTGTGCGAGTGGTAGGTTGATCATCTATTATTGTTTTTTTGTGTGTTATTAAAAAGTCCATTCGTTCAGAAACTCAATTCCATTGCCTACGGTTATCACCTCGGCTTGTATCACCAGTCGGCACGATGCGTAGCTGTCGCCCTTGTCGGTATATTCCATGTCAAGCCCAATGCAGGCTGCATTTTGGAAGAGAACTTTCTCGGCAGGGGTGTTTTCGTTGTCAAGCGATATGATCATGCCATCGATGTATTTTCTGGATTTCAATGCCCACTCTATAATCTCGTTGGGCGGTAGTTGAGCTAGGGTTACTTCTATGCTACCTCCGTGTACTCGGGTGGTGGCTTTGCCTCGTTCATCTACGCCTTGCTGAAAGGTATAGGTGCAGTGCAATATTTCTAAACCTCCTTTTACTAGGCTTACAATGTCGGCTATGCCGCTACCTAATACTAAAAAACTGCGATGTGTATACATAGTTTATCTGTGTTTGTTTTTTGGTTATACTGTATGCTACAAATATAGTAAAAAAACGGCTTGTGCAAAAGGTGTAGTTTATATTCTATTTTAACGCATCCTAGATGTATTACATATGTTAATTTAACACATTAAAGTGTGCTAAAAATGGTGTATATCGGTTCAGAAATTGATCCAGATGCTCTCCAAATTATGCCTTTTAGCGAAGCTGTAGAGCGATGCAAAGAAATAAAACACATAGCGGTATAATAGCATGTGAATGATTTTTTTTTAATATGATTATGGTTTTCGTATTGGTCGCTCGTTTTTCAAGTCAATAACCGCTCCTGTTTCTCCTGTTTTTGAGTATTTTTTATGCATTCTGTAAAATATATAGTCTTTGAATCTCAACATAGGCTTAGGCAAATAAGGATGCAATGTAACTCCAAAGGAGTAGTACGGGCTTGATACAAGCAAAGCCTATAGTAGCACAACCAAATGCTAATGCTGTAATCATCCATCCCGATATGCTCTGGTTGTACTTACTGTGCTTGTATGTTTTGATAATTTCTGCTGCTTTACCCTTTCTATAATATCGTTTACAGTTCAGAATAAATAAAATAAGCTGTGTGCCAAAAATAGGAATATAGCCCATATCCTTAGGTAAGGATGTGATTTCTAAAAATAAAAAAATAAAAGGTAGACTAAGAAAGAACTCAAGTACCATCAAAAAAATAATGGGGCTAAACGGTCCTGTTTCTCCTGTTTTTGAATAGCGTAGGTGCATTCTGTAAAATATATAGTCTTTGAATTTGAACATAGGCTTAGCTTGATAACTCTTTTAGATATGGAAAAAGTTTAAATAATAAAACTATTCTAGTAAAACTGAGGACAAAGGACAAAAAGGTTAATAAACCAACCACCCAATTGGGTATGCTCTGCTTGTATTTACTTCGTTTGTATGTCTTTTCTACTAGCTTCTAATCGCTCGTTAAGTAGCTCATAAAACTTGAAATAATCTTCCTTTTTCATCCACGATCGTATTACGTATAGCTCCAAACCGTCTAATCGTATGTAGATGTGTTTGGCTTTGGTTATAGGTACTCGGTGTTCGGTTTTCACGTAAATAATCTCTTTTATAGGCACTTCTTCTTGCTTATTGTCGAAGACGAAGGGCATAAATAAGGATTGCTCGGTGATGCTGAGATCGGTACATGACTTGGTTTCGAAGTACCATGTTATGTTGCTATAAGTAAGACAAACAAAATAAACGAGTCCTAATACGAATAGAATGGCAGCAAACTCAAATTTTCCTCTATTGATAATCAATACAAGTATAGTGAGCATCCCTATAATTCCGAAAATATAAACTATCGTAGATATTTTTTCGCTCAGTGGAAATTTATATACAAAACTGGTTCGGGTACTTGTTTTCATCAACATTTATTTTTTAGACTTGTCTAGATATATATTTTTTAGGCAAATAAGGATGTAATGTAGCTCCAAAGGAGTAGTACGGGTTTGATACAGGCTAAACCGACGAAAATATGCACAAACACTAATGCAGTCATCGTCCAATCGGGAAATATTTTGTTGTACTTGCTATGCTTGTATGTTTTGATTATTTCTACCGCCTTCCCTTTTTTGTAATATCGTTTGCCATTTAGTATAAGTAAGATAAAGCCTAAAGATAGAGAAAAAATGATAAACCAACCTTTCGATAGGGGACATATCTTTAAAAACAGAATGATGAAAGGTATACACAAAGCTCCATCAAGTGTTACCAGAAACATCACAGGGCTCACTGCTCCTGTTTTTCCTTCTTTTGAGTATTTTGCATACATTCTGTAAAACACGTAATCCCTAAATCTCAACATAGGCTTAGGCAAATAAGGATGTAATGTACCTCCAAAAGAGTAGTACGGGCTTGATACAAGCAAAGCCTGTAATGATGTAACCAAAGGCTACTAGAACCATCGTCCAATCGGGAAATATTTTGTTGTACTTGCTATGCTTGTATGTTTTGATAATCTCAATTACTCTACCTTTTTTGTAATATCGTTTACAATTGAGTATAAACATTATTATTAGAGTAATTGTAGTTGGTGCATATTTCCAGTTATTATTCACAGGAACTATTTCATTAGACAACACAATAAGTGGTATTGATAAAGAAGTTTCCACAATTGCCATAAACGTTACCGCAGTAAGTGTGCCAAACTCTCCGTTTCTGAGGTACTTTAAATACATTCTGTAAAATATATAGTCTTTGAATCTCAACATACGCTTAGGCAAATAGGGATGTGATATATTTATAAATCATACTAACGGGCTTGATACAAGCAAAGCCTCCCAAAATACAAACAAATGCTAATGCAGTCATCGTCCAATCGGGAAATATTTTGTTGTACTTGCTATGCTTGTATGTTTTGATTATTTCTACCGCCTTCCCTTTTTTGTAATATCGTTTACAATTGAGGATGAGCAAAATAATGGCAGTAGCTACAAAAGGGAGATAATCCCAACCGTCAGATAGGGGAAATATTTTTAAAAACAGAAAAATCAAAGGTATACACAAAGCTCCATCAAGTGTTACTAGAAATATCACGGGGCTGAATATGCCTGTCTCTCCAGTTTTTGAGTATTTTGTATGCATTCGGTAAAACACGTAATCCCTAAATCTGAATAGCTTATCTAAAATCATCTTTGTTTAATCAGTTTGTTTAAAAATCGTAAAGTATACCCTCTTCAAGTGGTGTGTATTCGTTCAGAAATTCATCCAGATGTTCTTCGATCGATCTGTCTGTGGCACGATACATCGTATAGCTCTACCCTGATTTCGGCACCTTTATCCAAACTATTACATATCAAAAGGTACGATCAATCCATCACGTTTAGCATATCCCCATAAGGCAGCTGTTACAAAAAAATAGCCTACAATGTTTATTGTAAACAATAGGATAATTGTAATATTTATTCTTACACACTTTTGTGGAGAGTAGGTTTGAAATTGGGGGATATATTTTTTCCATTTATCCTTGTACATAAACATAAAGTAATTGATGGTAATGAGGAGTAAAAGAGCAGGTGCATAGTATTTTAATCGGTATATACCTTCGAAAGGAGGAAACTCTCGACCTGTGTTAATCTCAATAAAGGCTTGAACATGCACTACCAGTGTTATTTCGAATAATAGTAATAAGGCTCCAGCTTTATATACCTGAATGTTCTCGCCCATGTGGAGATCATCCTCGCTACGAGGGCTTACAAACTGATACAAAGTATAAAAAAACAAATGTAATATCTTCATGAAACATTTTTAATCTTTGTGATACATATATGGGTTTCCCTTGTAATATTCGCTTTCATCCATAAAGACACCTTTCCAACCTCCAGGACGTATGAGATCTACTCCATAATAAAAGAAACTGAGTCCTATAGGCATGCGTCTAGGGATAAGCCCCAATACGCCAAAGACGACATCTATAACAGATTTAGCTGGATTGATAGCTTTTTCAGAATTGGGGTTGTTGAAATACTCTTTACTGCCAACATAACTATAATAAAGAGTAAATCCCAATCCCCCATATCCAGCTACACCTCCTCCGATTTTAGAAAATCTCATGGCATTCGTACCTGAAATAAATCCAAACTTCCATAATCTATATCCTTCATTTACAACTGATCCACTGGTTGTAATAATAGGTCTAAAATATTTTCTTTTATCCATATGGTTACCTATATAATTAGCACTTATACCTAGCATGTAAACACCTTTATTTATTTCAGATGAATAATTTAGAACAAAATCTTTTGTTCTATGTCCTAATTTGGAAGTAAAAGTGTCGACATCATTAGTTTCATACTCAAAAGAATCTCCATTTTCACCTTTTATCGAAATTTTTAAGTTATCATCCTGTACATTTATAATCATCTCTGTAAGATGCTTTCCCATAGCTATCCTTTGATTATTTATGGGATCAATTATTTCATAACTTTGAGTATTATTCGGACTATTAATCTTTACTTTAACTATATTGTTATATATAGTTTTCATTATAGCATTCGCATCTCTTTGCTGTTTACGATTAAATAGCATGGGCATGTAGTTGGTTGACTTGAATGTACCCATGGTGCTTGCTCCACAAATAGGTCTCTCGTTACTGCTTA
Source organism: Bacteroidota bacterium (assembly GCA_039799165.1). Taxonomy (GTDB): domain Bacteria; phylum Bacteroidota; class Bacteroidia; order Bacteroidales; family Dysgonomonadaceae; genus Dysgonomonas_A. The sequence continues at coordinate 3,336 of JBDLTH010000167.1, read as the reverse complement.
CCACGGGGATGGTGTATACCTGTCCCAGCCCTTCTACGTGTCCTTCGTAGGGAATGCCTAGTTCGAGCAAAAAGGCGTATTCGTTTGATGATAGTGTTGGCATAATCTTGATCTAGTTATTTAACCCCCAATAGTTTTCGTGTTCAATGCCATCTATTACTACCTTTTTGGGCGATATGATGAGCGATGTGCGTGTGCCTGTCATGGCATTGATTTCGCGTGTAAGGCTTATGCAATAGGCATCGAAAAAGGCTAGTACCATGACGGTCATCCCCAAATCGGACTGAAACAGTATGTGTCCGTCTTTGACCATAGTCGATTTTTTTGCCCATAAAAACAAGCTATCGTTTGCTGCCTGATCCAGTACGATGTTTATCAGTCCGCCTTGTACCTCGTGTTGAGGTTGCCCTTTGTAGTCGCCAGCTTGGCTAAATTTGATATTAAATTTTTCGACTTGATATTTTTCACCGTCCAATACTAAGAACGAGTTGATGTGTGCAAATGGTAAATTGAACATAGTTTTTAAGTTTTTTTTAAGCGTTAATTAATTTAAAAAGTCCATTCATTCAAAAAGTCGATGCCGTTGCCTACTATTATCACTTCGGCTTCTATCACCAATTGGGTGGCACAATAGGTGTCGCCACTTTGTGTATAGTTGACATCTATGCCCACGCAAGCGGCGTTTTCGAATAGTACACGCTCTACGGGTATGTTTTCGCTATCGAGCATCACAATAGCTCCGCTTTGGTACTTTCTTGAGCTTAATGCCCAAGCGGTTATCTCTTTGGGTGGTAGTTGCGACAGCGTTAGCTGTATATTGCCTCCATACACTCGGGTGGTGGCTTTGCCTCGTGGGTCTACGCCTTGCTGAAACGTGTATGAGCAATGCAATAGCTCGTGTCCTCCTTTTGCAAGGCTTACAATGTCGGCTGCTCCGCCTCCTAATACTAAAAAACTGCGATGTGTAAACATAGTCTATCTTGTGTTTAAATATTTCGGTTCTATTGTATGCTACAAATATAATCAAAAAAACGGCACGCGCAACGATGTAGTTTATATTCTAATTTAACACTATATTAACATATAGAAGTGCGTGTTTTGGTGTGTTTATGTGTTAAAATAGGCTTCTCGGGGCTTGTTTGTTTGAACCTTTCCGAGTGTTGTTATGTTATAGTTATGTTGAACTTAATTGTAATATGATCTTGACATGCAAAAACTATGTGTTATCACAAATATCTATTTCTAACCTGCGAGTATAAACAATAACTATATTTGCAAATGAACGTGTGTGTGTTCAAAATATAATCGATAAAATATACTTCTATTAATAACATAAAGTAACACGATATGGAAAATAAAGACAAGAAGGTGTTGACCACCAACCTAGGTGCTCCAGTTGATAATGATCAGGCATCTATCACTGGGCAAAAGGCTACGATGACGTTGTTGTCAGACTCGCATCTGATCGAAAAACTGGCTCACTTTGACCGTGAGCGTATCCCCGAGCGGGTGGTGCATGCTAAAGGGGCTGGTGCGTTTGGATATTTTGAGGTTACGAAAGACCTCAGCAAATATACTTGTGCTAACTTTTTGAGCCAAGTGGGCAAAAGAACTGAGTTGCTAGTACGGTTTTCGACTGTGGGTGGCGAAAAGGGGTCGGCTGATAGTGCGAGAGATCCACGAGGTTTTGCCATCAAGTTATATACTGACGAGGGCAATTACGATATTGTGGGCAATAATACGCCTACGTTCTTTATCCGTGATGGTATCAAGTTTCCCGATTTTATTCATACTCAAAAGCGTAATCCTGCCACCAACTTGAAAGACCCGAATGCGTTTTGGGATTTTCTGTCGCTCACGCCCGAGAGCATCCATCAGGTAACTATTTTGTTTTCGGATAGAGGTACGCCCGATGGATACCGACATATGCACGGCTACTCAAGCCACACGTTTATGATGTACAATGCCAAGGGCGAGCATGTGTGGTTTAAGTGGCACTTCAGAACTGATCAGGGTGTTAAAAACTTGACGGATGCGCAGGCAGGCGAATTGGCGAATACCGATCCCGACTATGCTACGCGCGATTTGCACAATAGTATTGCCAAGGGCGATTGCCCATCGTGGAAGGCGTATGTGCAGATTATGTCTACGGAGCAGGCTGATAATTTTCGCTTCGATGCCTTCGATATTACCAAGGTATGGTCTCAGAAAGAGTTTCCGCTGATCGAGGTGGGCAAGTTTGTACTTGATCGCAATCCTACTGACTATTTTGCTCAGATCGAGCAAGCGGCTTTTTCGCCAGGCAATTTTGTGCCAGGTGTGGCAGCTTCGCCTGACAAGATGTTGCAGGCTCGCTTGTTTAGCTATCCTGATACGCATCGACACCGTTTGGGTGCAAACTTTGATCAGTTGCCTGTTAATGCTCCTAAATGCCCCATGCACAACTATCAGCGCGATGGTGCTATGAATATGGGTATCGATAGTCCTGCTCCTAACTATTTCCCCAACTCGTTTGATGGTGCTTCTACGCAGCCTCGGGTAGCTCCTCCTGCTATCGACTTGCAGGGCAAAGCTGGCAGACACGAATATCCGTTGGTGGATGACGATTTTGTGCAAGCAGGCGATCTGTATGCACGTGTGCTGTCAGATTACGATAAGACGAACTTGGTCAACAATATACTTGGTCATATCAAGCATGCTTTGCCTCGTTTGCAGTATCGCCAAACTGCCTTGTTTTACAAAGCGGATGCCGATTATGGTACGCGTGTGGCAACAGGTTTGGGCTTAGATGTGGCTCGTGTGGCTCAATTGGCGGCAATGTCGCAAGACGAGCGTGTGAAGGCTACGGCTCAGTAATTCGAGGAATACTATATGCAAAACGAGATTGGTATTTGTTGCCAGTCTCGTTTTTTTTGTTTTCCTTATAAAATAGCTGAGCGAACCATTACTTACGTCAATTTTAAGTAGTGGTTTTTTATCTATATCCAAACTATTTTTGTATCTTTGTAGCGTATATCTATCTATAAGATACATATAAACATGCCAGAATGGAAAAGGTAAACTACAGAAAAATAATTCAAACAATAAATTATTTTGCCCAAAAGCAACCCGATAAATGTATGAGCAAAATGAAAGTATATAAACTTTTGTGGCTTGCTGATCGTTATCACGTTCGACAATACGGTAGAACCATAACGGGCGATACTTACTATGCTTTACCTTTCGGGCTTGTGCCTTCTAAAACCAAAGATATACTAGATCAAAAACAAGCTGTGCTTGACGTGTTGAACGGTTATGATAAGTTGATTGAAGTTGTAGATAAACGTAACTATAAGT
>JBDLTH010000166.1:0-26753 GCA_039799165.1 Bacteroidota bacterium | reverse complement strand
ATGCTATTTGGGAAAAAATGCAACGTCAGTTAGATGATATGTTTAAAGAAACAGGGCATGTGAATGCCTATTTTCCACTATTTATTCCCAAATCTTTTTTAAGCAAAGAAGCCGACCACGTAGAAGGCTTTGCCAAAGAAACTCGGCTGTACGCAGAAATAAACGTGTTCGCATTTCCCAACGCACTACATTTGCCCACTGATTGCACAGAATGGGTAAATCTCGGTACGACTGTATCCAATTGCGATAGGTACTCCATATAATGGTTTCGGAAGTCGGGCGTACAATTAACTCTTCTTCTAATTTGGCATCAGGGTCTACAATAACACCCTTTCCATTGGGGTCGTTTTTTAATCGATAATGTGTTACTAAATCACATTCTTTTGCAAAGCCTTATACGTTGTCGGCTTCTTTGCTTAAAAAAGATTTGGGAATAAATAGTGGAAAATAGGCATTCACATGCCCTGTTTCTTTAAACATATCATCTAACTGACGTTGCATTTTTTCCCAAATAGCATATCCATAAGGTTTAATCACCATACATCCACGCACAGCGGAGTTCTCTGCCAAATCTGCTTTAATTACCAAGTCTTGATACCATTGACCATAATCCTGACTTCTTGATGTCAGCTGTTTAAGTTCTTTTGCCATAGTGTTTATAATAACTTATCTAAAAAGTTGTACAAAGGTAGAAAAAAAGACAGATTATCTAAATAATAGGTCTCGTGATTTAAAAACAAAGAAGCTACTTAATTTAAGTAGCTTCTTTGTTTAATTGTATGTGTGTTGATGTTGATTATCTAGGTGCTAAAAAATCAACTCGTCCACTCTCCATATGATATACACCTCCTACAATCATAATCTCGCCTTTTTGCTCCATCTCTTTCAATATGGGACTTTGCTTTCTGATCTGATTCATTGTTAGATACACGTTTTCGCTACATACTGCTTCTATAAATTTGGCATTAGATGCCGTTTTTTCACCTTCAAAGCTTTTCTCGGTAGCCGTTACTGCAGGACGTATTTTTGCCAACAGGGCAGTTATGTTTCCTAGCTTCACATCTTGAATTGCTGATTTCACAGCTCCGCAATGCTCATGACCTAGTACCAGAACTAATTTAGAACCGGACACTTTGCATGCGTACTCTAAGCTTCCTAGCATATCTTCGTTGACAATATTACCTGCAACTCGTGCCACAAACACATCGCCTATACCTCTATGAAAGACATCTTCGACAGGGACACGTGAGTCTAAACATGAGAGGATAGCTGCTTTGGGATATTGCCCTAAGGCTGCGTCTCTTACTCTGCGAGAATTGTTACGTACAGTCAAGTTATCATCTGTAAATTCTTTATTCCCTTCGATCAACAAATCCAACACTTGTTGAGGTGTTAGTTGCTCTTGTTGTTCTTTAGTGAGTACATCTGTTGTCAAAACATCATCATCAGCAATCTCTACACTAGATGGTGCAGCTGAGGCTTTTGTTTTTGATGTTTTATCATTGGAACAAGCAAATGATATTATTAAGAGAACAACCGCAAATAAACCCAATAATTTCTTTTTCATTGCTACGTTTTTTTTAGAGGAGTGTGTTGATTGGTGTTGTGTGAGTGTATAATGTTGATTTTATTTTTTCAAGATATACATTGCTTCCATATCTCCAGTAATTTTATTACCCTCCATATCCAAATGTCTAAGTGCGTTTTCTTCTACAAAATACTGATTGGGTTTGTCTTCGCCAACGAGTGTAATTGTAGTACCTTGCTCATTCCAAGTATAACTTCCTTTAGTTGAAATCGCTTTATCTTTTTTGTCTACATATTTCACCTCTTTAGTATAGGTACTATCAGCTAAAACCACAGTTACTTCCATACCGCTACCCGAAGCGGTAGGCAACGTACCTTTGTATGTGCCCTTATAATCGAGTGAATTTTTAGCATTATGAACATCGGATGGAGGAGTTACATTTTCCACCTTACTTGTATCGGCAGTTTGATCGTTTTTAGGACTACTTGTGTTGGCATTACATGCAACTAATAAGGTTGCAACAGAAAGGATTACAATTTTTCTCATACTCTATTTATAAAGATTTTACTAACTTATTTTATAAGGTACAAATATAACATTTATCTTCCGAAATAGTTCTCTTTAAAGTTGTTGAAATAAACAAAATAAGCACAAACAACCCACATTTTAGTTAGCTCTATCTTTTACCTGCTAATCAGCAAAATAATAACAAAAAAAATACATATATTTGTACGATTTATAAGAAGTAAGAAAAAAATAATTATGATTAAACCGATTACAAAGAGTATCGATTTAGGTGATGGAAGGACTATCACTTTAGAAACAGGCAAATTAGCTAAACAAGCTGATGGATCTGTAACCTTAAGAATGGGCGACACAATTATACTAGCTACTGTGTGTGCGGCAAAAAACGCAAACGCTGGAGTAGATTTTATGCCTTTACAAGTTGAATATAAAGAGAAGTTTGCTTCTTTTGGTCGTTTTCCAGGTGGGTTTACCCGTCGTGAAGGGCGTGCGTCTGACAGCGAAATTCTAACCTGCCGTTTGGTTGACAGGGTTCTACGCCCTCTTTTCCCAGACGATTATCATGCTGAAGTATTTGTCAATATAATATTGTTTTCATCTGATGGCAAAGACATGCCCGATGCCTTAGCTGGTCTTGCTGCATCGGCAGCTTTGGCTGTATCAGACATTCCGTTCAACGGTCCAATATCAGAGGTACGAGTTGCTCGTGTTGATGGCAAGTTTATCGTAAACCCTACCTTCGAACAGCTTGCTCAAGCTGATATGGACATCATGGTAGGTGCTACTATCGATAACATTATGATGGTAGAAGGCGAGATGAAGGAAGTGTCGGAAGTAGACATGCTTGAGGCCATCAAATTCGCTCACGAAGCTATTATTCCTCAGTGTAAAGCTCAAATGGAACTGATGGAACTAGTAGGCAAAACCGTTAAGCGTGAATATTCGCACGAAGTTAACGACGAAGACTTACGCAAAGATGTATGGGCTAAATGTTATGACAAAGCCTATCAGATAGCGGCATCTGCAAATACGAACAAGCATGAACGTATGGACAATTTTGCTGCCATCGTTAACGAATATAAAAGCACCCTGTCGGAAGAAGAATTAGCCGAAAAAGGATCTCTTATTTCTCGTTATTACCACGATGTGGAAAAAGAAGCCATGCGTCGTTCGATCTTAGATGAAGGTAAAAGACTTGATGGACGTTCGACCACCGAGATACGCCCTATCTGGAGCGAGGTAGACTACTTGCCTGGCACACACGGTTCGGCAATATTTACACGTGGCGAAACTCAATCGTTAACCACTATTACACTGGGTACAAAACTAGACGAAAAAATAATAGACGATGTACTACACAATGGTAGAGATCGTTTCTTGTTACATTACAACTTCCCTCCATTCTCTACAGGCGATGCTCGTCCACAACGTGGTGTAGGTCGTCGTGAGGTTGGACACGGAAACTTAGCACTTCGTGCTTTGAAACCAATGATTCCTGCTAACTATCCATACGTTATTCGTATCGTTTCAGAAATTTTGGAGTCGAACGGCTCATCATCTATGGCTACTGTATGTGCTGGAACACTTGCACTTATGGATGCTGGGGTGCAAATCAAAAAACCTGTAACAGGTATTGCAATGGGACTTATTTCTGAGAAAAAAGGTACTAACTTTGCTGTTCTATCTGATATTTTAGGAGATGAAGACCATTTAGGCGATATGGACTTTAAAGTGTGTGGTACAAAAGATGGTATCACAGCTACACAAATGGATATCAAGGTAGATGGTTTATCATACGAAATTCTTGAAAAAGCATTAAATCAAGCACGTGAGGGTCGTCTTCATATCTTAAACAAGGTATTGGAAACACTGGATGCTCCTAGAACTGACTTGAAACCAAATGCTCCACGCATCGAAGTAGTATTTGTTGCAAAAGAATTTATTGGTGCAATCATAGGACCTGGTGGTAAAATCATACAAAGCATACAAGAAGAAACAGGTGCAACTATTACGATTGAAGAAATTGATGGTCAAGGTCGTGTTGAAATATCAGCAACTAATAAACTATCTATCGATTCTGCTATTGCACGTGTAAAAGGTATCATTACTCTTCCCGAAATAGGTGAGGTGTATGAAGCTAAAGTACGCTCGATTATGCCATACGGTGCTTTCTGTGAATTTTTACCTGGAAAAGATGGTTTGCTACACATCTCTGAATTATCGTGGGATCGTGTTGAAAACATCGAAGATTCGGGCTTAAAAGAAGGAGACATCATAGAAGTGAAATTGGTAGAAATAGATGGTAAGACTGGCAAGATCAAACTATCTCGCAAAGCCTTGTTGCCTCGCCCTCCTCGTACTGAAAAAACAATTGAGAAAAAAAGTGAGAATCAATAAAATCTCACACAAACCTATATAACAAAACGGAGTATCTATTTTAAAAGATACTCCGTTTTTATTTTAGATACTTAACGAAATAAACGTCAACGAGCAAGGTCGCTTTACGAAATTTGTTTTCCTTGATGGAAATAGAATACATTCAAGTATTGTCTTTATTTGATAGTCTATGCTCATTTCTTTTACCTGCAAAGAGATCATATCTACGAAATTCGCATTCGAGCGTTCCATTAATCAATGGTATCCGCTGTGTATGCTTCAATCCTATTTTATCAAAACACTCTTTTCTGTAACTAATCACCCACGCCGTATAACCTGCAAAAACATGTTTGAGACGCTCACCTATCATTTGATACAACCCTGTTAAGTCTTCTATCTTGAGACGCTCGCCATAAGGGGGGTTGGTAACCAAAATACCTTTTTCGGAAGGGGCTTCGGTATATTGCTGAAACGGCATTTTTTTAAGGCTCAAATATTTAAATACACCTGCACTTTTGGCATTATCGGTCGTTATAGCAATGGCTTTGTCCGAAATATCTGAACCGTATAGTTTATATTGAAACTCTCTCTCGTTACTATCATCGCTATAAATAACATCGAACAGCTCTGAGTTGAAATCGTTCCACTTCTCAAACCCAAAACTTTTGCGGTAGATACCTGGAGGTATATTCATGGCAATCATAGCAGCCTCAATAAGTAACGTTCCCGATCCACACATGGGGTCGATAAAATCACTCTCGCCACGCCAACCTGTTTTAAGAATCATACCCGCAGCCAACACCTCGTTGAGTGGTGCCTCGGTTTGATCCACCCTATACCCTCTTTTGTGAAGCGATTCGCCCGAGCTATCAAGGGATATGGTACATTGATTTTCGGCAATGTGAACATTAATCAACAAATCGGGATTGACAAGGCTAACCGAAGGGCGTTTACCTGTTTTTTGAGTGAAGTGGTCTACAATTGCATCCTTGACCCGATAGGCTACAAACTTAGAGTGCGTAAATATGGACGAGAAAATAACAGCATCAATAGCAAACGAATCATTTTCGGATAGGTAGTCCATCCATTTAAACTTCTTAACCTCCTCATACACCTCATCGGCATTTTTTGCTTTAAAAGTGTGTATTGGCTTCAATATTCTAAGGGCTGTACGACAACAGATATTTGCCCTATACATCAACGCCAAATCTCCTTTAAAGGCAACCATGCGTCGTCCTATTTCTAAATCGTTGGCACCGATTGCTATTAGTTCTTCTGCCAAAACATCTTCTAAACCTGCCATTGTTTTGGCAATCATCTCAAACGTACCTTTACTCATCTATCAGTATAAAATTAGAGTGTTAGCTTTTTCGACTTACCTTTCGATTCGTTATGAAAAGCATCCACCGCTGTAATTACATATTTATAATTGGTTTTACCACTTTCGTATGGCAATCTATATCGGGTATCTTTGGTGATCTCGACAATATGCCGAGGATCGTTCAAATTTTCTTTTTCTCCTTTTGCAAAACGATATACAACAAAGTACTGCCCACTTTCGGGATCATTTGCTTTACCATCTCGTTCCCACTCGAGAGCATGGGTGTTTTGAGTGTATACCTCTTTTACGTTTTTTACCTTTTTGGGCGTCTTTTTGTGCATGTGCGTATAAGCTGGGATGAGAGCTGGATATTTATGGTAACTGTTTTTTAAGGTACTCCCTACCCCTTTGTAATTTTCGGCAATCAAATACCCCGACCAAAATGAGTTGCCATGCACATGTGGATTGCTTCTTTCTTGACGCATTTTTTCTGCCAATTGATTATCGCCCGATGTCATTTTTGCATCCATCGTACGAGCCACATCTTGCCCAATATACAAAGGTTGCTCAAAATTATTGTTAGCCCACCAAGCTGTAAGGGTTGTATAATCGGCATTTTTATGACCAATCTCCCAATACACTTGGGGCATATTATAATCTACCCACTTGTTTTTGACCCACTTCTTTACATTAGCATACAAGTCATCGTAATTTTGCAAGCCTTTGGTATCACTCCCTCCATTATTGCCTTGCTTGTTCTGATAAATACCAAAAGGACTTACGCCAAAGCGTACCCATGGTTTGGTCAAAACAATGGTTTCTTTAATCTCTTTTATCAACTGATCTACATTGTTTCTACGCCAATCATCTTTATTATTAGCATTATACCCTTGGGTTAAGCCATATTTTGCAAAACTTCTATCATCTGGAAACTGCTTCCCTGCAATGGGATAAGGATAAAAATAATCGTCCATATGAATAGCGTCTACATCATATCTGCTTACTATATCTTTGACCACCTTGCAAATATGCTCTCTATTGGCAGGGATTCCAGGGTCGAAATACACCTGCGTGCCATATTTTACAAACCGATCGGGATACAGCGTATACATATGGTTACGAACTAGGGTTTGATTTTCTGATAACTTTACCCTATATGGATTGAGCCAAGCATGTAGCTCCATGTTTCGTTTATGACATTCTTTGATTAGAAAATCGAGAGGATCAAACCCATCTGCCATCGCTTTGCCCTGCACCCCAGTGGCAAAAGCACTCCAAGGCTCTAGCTGCGAGTTATAAAACGCATCAGCTTGAGGGCGTGCCTGAAAGATTACAGCATTGATACCCGCAGCCTGCAAATTGTCGAGCAAATCGACAAAATAGTTACGCATCTGATTACTGCTCATCGAACGATACCGATCTTGCCAAGCAGTTTGTATCCAAGCACCCCTAAACTCTCTTTTGGGATGAGTAAGAGCTGTATTATATGTTTTATTCTTTTTTGAGCCACACGATAGCAAGAAGGCTCCAATACAAACAAAAAGTAAATAGCGAAATCTGACACTACATTTCATTTCAATACCAGCATTAAAAAATTTCGGATTGTAAAAGTAGAAATAAATAACGGTAAGCTCGTGCTATTGTATCATTTAAACTGAAGATTCTTTATTTTAAATCCATTTTTTCATACCTTCGCAACCTAGACTATTTCTTAAAATACTCAAATTATGATCGATCAACTGTTTGATTTAATCCCCATAATCAAAAACGTACTAATAACCATAGGTATTATTGGCTCTATTGTACTGGTGGCTGGTATCTACCGCAAAGAAAGAGCCTTTATTACACGAGGGGCTTATATACTGGTCATGGCAATTATCCTTTGGGTGTGCGGCTATTTTATTTTAACGACAACTATCAAACGGGCAGACCAAATGATATACGATGCACAAATGGGATATTAAGAGATATAGAATGAGACTAATATACGCCCTTGTTATTCTTTCGTTATTCAACTGTTGCACTCTTTCGTGTACAACAAAACCTCAAGAAAAAACGCTAAAGCTAGGGGTAATTGCCGATCCGCATTATCTGTCGGAGCAACTCATGGATAACGGAGCTGCTATAAAAGCATATGATAAGCGAAGCGGCAAAGCTATACAAGAAGTCCCTTTTGTACTGGAGCAGGTTATTAATGACTATCTGAATAGCGATATTGATGTACTCTTGATACCTGGTGATATGACCAAAGATGGGGAAAAAGAAAGCCACACCCAATTTGTGGAAAAATTACAGCCTCTGCTAAAAAAGGGGGTGAGAATATATGTAATACCGGGCAATCATGACATCAATATGCCAAATGCTCTTGGATACAAGGGCAATACAACATACCCTATTGAAACCATCAGCCCTACCGATTTTACGGAAATATATACTGACTTTGGATACAGTGATGCACTAGAAAGAGACCCTGCATCATTGAGTTATGTAGCTAAATTAGACAATACTACGTGGCTATTGGCAATAGATGTATGCAGATACAATGAACAAACTACCACAACCATATCGAGCGGAAAATTATTGCCTGCCACCGAAAAATGGATAGAAGAGGTGATCAACAAAGCCACTAAAAACAACATACGCGTGGTGGGTATGATGCACCATGGACTAGTGGAACACATCATGATGCAATCGACATTCTTTAGCGACTACATTGTAGATGACTGGAAACGACTTGCGTCTCGATTTGCCGATTGGGGTATGAAAGCCATCTTCACTGGGCATTTTCATGCCAATGACATCACCGAATACACGAGCCAAGCAGGCAATAAAATTTATGATATAGAAACAGGATCGTTGGCGGTCTATGCTTTTCCATACCGCTTTGTTGAATTAAGTAAACAAGGGTTAAAAATTACTACCAAAAACATTACATCGACCCCTCTGTCGCCTCAACTGGCAACCACCAACAAAGCCGTTATGCAAGAGCGAGGCAAGCAACTGGCTTTAGAAAAAATACAAGCAAGAGGCATGGTGCTGCCCGATAACGTGTCGTCTCTTATTGTAAACATTATATCCCAAATATTTGTTATGCATCTTGAGGGTGATGAGAAAGTAGACGAAGCACTAAAATCCTCGATAAAAGACTTAAGTAAAGAATTAGGTTCTCCGATGAATACGCCAAGCAGGTTTTTAGAGATTGATTTTTACCCTGCCGACAATAATGTTGTGATCAACTTTGAAGGCAATTAAACTGCGGTATATTTTCATTAACTTTGGCGATAACAAATAACAGCTTTCATTTATCATGGATACAAAGCATCACAACAGATATCGAGCCTTACTCGAACAGCTTAGTTATAGGTACAATGGCTATGATTTGAAAGAACTGATACCCGGCTATTGCACATTTGCATTTGACGACAATTCGTTATCTGCACGAGATGTATTCAAAGCGTTTTATTTGACTACCAAACCGTATAACTTGGCTCAGGTGTTTGAGGTAAGCACACCAACCATTATCACGTACCTCATCAACAGGCACGACTATCGTGAATTGGCTGTTGCTGCACAAGGCGATTATTCCGATTCGGAAGTGGTAAATATCGAATCGTTACCTAAACGCAAAAGCTCTCCCCTAAGACTTTCTTATATCAAGAACTTATCGAAAGCAATACGCATTGTTTTTTTGAGATCTATCGCAGAGTCTTTATTGACCAAGCTATATCTTGTGGCACTTATCACCAAGATATTTAACGACGTACACCATATAGAAAAGGCAACTCCACCAAAAAATGTGATGAGGTATATCTGCTTCAATACAGCATATAAAGAAGAAAGTCTACTGACCCTCTATTTCAAAAAAAGGGGGATTGAAACGATGACCTTGCAACATGGTATTTTTTGCGATTTCAAACAAGTAATTCCTTTTGATTGTATCAACTTCGAAAATCTGATTGCTGACAAAGTGTTGTGCTGGGGACAATCGACCGTTGACTATTTGGTATCCAAAAATATAAACCAGGAGCGACTTATACTGATGGGCAACCCTAAATATGGAGGTATTGACATAGAACATGTAGATCAGTCGTTTACAAAATGTCTTGTACTACTAGGTAGACAAATTTATATTCAATCAAATGAAAAATTGTTGTCTGTTTTGCAAGAGTTTAACCAAAAACATAACAATAAAATATTATTTTATCTCAAAAAACATCCATTTTTGATGGATAGCGATCATAAATCGTTTGCCAGCATAGCCAACAATATGCTATTTGTAGGCAAAGAACATTCGGTACAAGAAATAATGAAATCTGATTTAGTCAACTTCAGTATTGCAGTCAATACAACCGCCTATTACGAGTCGTTGGCACTAGGCAAGGTATCGCTACGATGGTCAGAAGCCGAGAACGAAGATTTTGTAGGGCTAGATGATAAGTTTTCGGACTTAAAGGAACTGGAACTAAAATTGAATGAATTTGCATCAAGACCCGAACCTGAGATCAGAAAAGAAATGAAAGATGTGATTAGATACGTTTTCAACCCCAACTTACAATGATAGAAATATTAGACTGCACACTTCGAGATGGTGGATATTACACCAATTGGGACTTTAATAACACCCTTACCTCCAACTATTTTAGGGCAATGGAAAAGCTCCCTATATCGTATATCGAAATTGGTTACCGATCGTTAGTACATGACGACTACAAAGGAGAATATAATTATTGCCCCAACTATCTACTAGAAGAAATACGCAAACTTGTTCCCTCTAAAAAGATTGGTATCATGCTGAACGAAAAAGAGGTGAAAATTGCAGATCTCGAAAAGTTGTTATCGTTCAGTGCAAACACCATCGATGTTGTAAGAATGGCAGTAGACCCAAACAACCTAGACAGGGCGAAGGATATAGCAAAACGCATCAAAGAAATGGGCTTTGAAGTTGGATTCAACGTAATGTATATGTCCAAATGGTCAGAATACCCAAACTTTACATCCGATATTGTTGCACTTGATGGTATTGTAGATTGCTTCTCGATGGTAGACTCATATGGTAGTATGTTTCCGCAAGATGTGGATACCATCACCCGCCACATAAAAGAAAAACTGCATTGCAAAATAGGATTTCACGGACACAACAATATAGAACTGGCATTTGCAAACACACTCGCCGCCATACATGCAGGATGCGATGTGATAGACTCGACCGTTACAGGTATGGGACGGGGTGCTGGCAATATGAAAACCGAATTGTTACTATCTTACCTATCGTCCGAAAAAGGAGTGTCTGTCGATTTCAATAGCCTTAGTACGACGGTATCGGATTTTGAAACATTAAAAGAAAAATATGGCTGGGGTACCAACTTGCCCTACATGGTTTCGGGTTTCAACTCGTTACCTCAAAAGGATGTGATGGACTGGGTTACACGGCGTTTCTATTCCATCAACAGTATTTTGCAGGCATTGCACAATATGCGAGACAAGAAGGGCGACAACATAAAACTACCTCTGTTTAATGAAAATGAAGCAGCTAATTTTGATATTGCTCTTATTGTAGGTGGTGGTCCTAGTGGAGTGAATAGTGCCAAGCCTGTCAAAGAACTTTTGATAAAATATGCTGATAAGAAAGTTTGTATTATACATGCAAGCAGTAAAAATGCAGGCTGTTATGACGATGTAAACGTACCTCAATTTTTCTGCTTGGTAGGCAACGAAGGGCATCGCCTAGAAAAAGTATTTGCCGATTTCGATTTAGATAAAATATCGTGTGTACTGCCTCCTTATCCTCGCAAGATGGGAACATATATACCACAAAAACTTGTATCGAAGAGTTTTGAGTTAAAAGAAGTTACCTTCTCATCGCTCTATCAAGATTCGCACACCGCATTGGCTATTCAAACCGCCATCGAATTGTCGGCACAAACCATTTATCTTACTGGATATGATGGGTATGAGGGCTCGATAGGCGAAAACGAAAGGTTATTAACTACCGAAAACGAACACCTACTATCCAGCATCGTGCATTATAATCCAGCATTGGAGATTGCCACCATCACCGCATCCAAATACAATGGTATCAAAAACTTATCGGTTTACCGTTTACTAATTGATTAATAGCGTATGAAACTATCTATATTTCTTCCTTGCCGAGCTGGCAGTGAACGTGTGCCTAAAAAAAACACAAAACCTTTTGCGGACACAGAAGGCGGACTTCTTAAGATAAAACTACATCAACTGATTGCTTGCAAATTGGTTGATGACATCGTTGTATCGACAAACGACGAAGATGTGATTAGAATAGCCACATCGCTCAACAACGATAGGATCAGAATAGACAGACGACCCGAGCATTTAGCAACATCGGCAACATCGACCGACGATCTGGTTAAATATCTACCCTCTATCATCACCGAGGGTGATGTGTTATGGACACATGTAACGTCGCCTTTTATCGATGCAAAAATATACGAACAAGCTATTATCATATACCGTGAGATGGTGGCTAAAGGCGAACACGACTCGCTGATGTCAGTTACACCACTCAAAACATTTATTTGGGACAAAAACGGAGCGATAAACTACGACCGTAATAAGGAAAAATGGCCTCGTACACAAACCATCGAACCCTTGTTTGAAATCAATAGTGGTATATTTCTAACCCATGTTGATGTATACAAAAACAATCAAGACAGAATAGGGGCAAAACCATATTTATTCGAAAACAACGATATCGACTCATTCGATATTGATTGGGAAGAAGATTTTTTTATTGCCGAAGCCATCTACAAAAAGCTTTATTGCTAACATTAGAAACGTACAAGAACAAAGAACATGAATCTATCCTTTTCGGTCATCATTCCAGTCTATAATATGGAACGTTTTTTGGCTCGTTGCCTTGATAGCCTTGCCAAACAAACCTACGATAAATTGGAAATTATACTTATTAATGATGGATCGATAGACGCTTCGGGTGCTATTTGCGACTCGTATGCTGAGCATGATACACGATTCAGAGTCATACATCAAGCAAACGCTGGTGTATCAGAGGCTCGCAATGCGGGGCTAAAGATAGCATCGGGCGATTACATCAGTTTTGTTGATCCCGACGACTGGGTAGAAGCCAACATGTACCAGACCATTGCCTCGCATCTTGCAGACAAACAAATAGACATTTTGCGGTTTAACGCATACCGAAAGGGAGAGCTTGTTAACACATTGCCCTTTAAGGGGCTGTATGAAGGAAAACGCCTCGAAGAAGAGGTTGTGCTACCCCTAATTGGTGCTGAAAAATTTGGAGGAATGTTTATCCTTGGTGTTCTTTGGATGCACGTATATAAACGCAGCACCATCGAGAAGCACCACATCTGCTTCAACAAAGCATTGAGAAGGTGCGAAGACCGACTGTTTACGCTCACTACTGCCTTATATGCTGATCAAATGATGTTTATAGATGATGTATTTTACCATTACGAAGTAAACGATGACTCGCTATCGAACAAATACGACCCTCAACGCTGGTTGCAAGAATTGATATATCTTGACGAACTGCAGAAGATATACAAACAACAAAGATCTAGTATCTTTATAGAAAATGCCGATAAGCGCATACTAGGCGAATATCTGTTAAGAGCAATTACATCAATCAACAATGAGTTTTTTTCGAAAAATAATAATACTTTTGTAAATAAGTACAAGAATACAAAAACAATCATTAACAATCCGATAGTAAGGACAGCTATAAAAAAGACCCCTAAAGAGAGTATGGGACTAAAGGGTAAAATAATTTGGGCATCCATAGACTATCAACAACCTTTATTTCTGAGCATCTTTAATATAGTATTACTATATAAAAACAGATTAACAAACCATGGATAAAATATCGGCAATTATACCTTGCTACAACGAGGAGCAAGCACTACCCTATTTATACGAAGAACTTCTGAAAATTTCGAACCAAATGAGTAATCAGGAGTTTGAATTTATTTTTGTAAATGATGGGTCTAAAGACAAAACGCTGGACGTAATAAGAGATTTAAGAAAAAAAGATAATCGGGTACGGTATATCTCATTCTCTCGTAACTTTGGAAAAGAGGCTGCTATTTATGCTGGGCTAAAAGCATCAACAGGCGATTATGTAGCGATGCTAGATGCTGATTTACAAGATCCTCCTCACCTTTTGTTGGAAATGTATCAAACATTGAAAACCGAGGATTATGATTCGGTAGCAACCAGACGTGTAGATAGAACAGGCGAACCTCCTATACGTTCGTTCTTTGCTAAAAAGTTTTATCAATTGATGAATAATATCTCGGATACCGAAATTGTAGACGGAGCTAGAGATTTTAGATTGATGAGCCGACAAATGGTAAACTCAATACTCGAATTGTCTGAATACAATCGATTTTCGAAAGGAATATTTGGATGGGTAGGATTCAATACCAAATGGATTTCTTACGAAAACGTAGAACGTATAGCAGGAGAAACCAAATGGTCTTTTTGGGGTTTATTTTTCTACTCACTCGAAGGTATCGTAGCCTTCTCTACTCGCCCCTTGGCTATCGCATCTGTTACAGGATTCCTGTTCTTTGCAATATCTTTAGTTTGGATTATGCTTATTATCATTAAAACACTAATCTGGGGAGATGCAGTGGCGGGTTACCCATCGCTTATCTGTGCAATTTTCTTTATAGGAGGCATCCAATTGCTATGCTTAGGCATTGTGGGTCAATATCTATCTAAAACATATTTAGAGACAAAGAAACGCCCTATTTATATAACAAAAGAAACGGAACAGGATGTAGTTTAAAAAAAACAAAACTCTTGATTATACAAATAAAAGCGGCTATCCTTAAGGATAGCCGCTTTTATTTGTATAATTTATTTGATATTTATTTGCTCTTAGCAAAAGTCAATATTGCTTTTCCATTACGTATAAGTACCAACTTATCGGAGGTTACATTCAAAACGCTTGTGCCTTCAAGCAATTTTGTATATAAAGTTTCGCCTCCCATATTTGGACAAGCCATACGTGTAGAGAAAGGTACACCAACTGTTATCGAAGCTCCTTCTATTTGATAGCTTGATCCATAATTGTTACAACCTGCATTACCATTCAATTTAGATTCATTGGTGTCAAAAATTAAAGTTGGTATTTTATCTTTCACTGTAAATAGTGTATTCATATCACCACCTTCAATAGCTTCTAAATTCCAAGACCCTTGAAGTAATGCTTGATCTATACCACGTACAAATTCAAGAACAGTTTTACCTTTCACCTTAAATGTCAATACGTCATTTATTAGAGACACTTCATTTTTTTGACCCAATGCTGCTAAGAAATCAGCCTCTTTGTTTTCTTCAACACACAGCATCATTGTAGATGCCAAGTTAGGAGCACTAAGCACTTCATTTGCATATGTAAACGCACCTGTAAAACGATTACATCCACCTGTACCAAACATACGTTGCTCTTTCAAATCAATAGTCATTGCAGGTATCGATCCTTTAAAAATAGCTGATGCTACTTGACCATTGAAGGTCTTTAGCACCCATGTGCCGTTTATATCAGACTTAGCTGTTGCAGTAGTTTCTTTTTTCGATTTACAACTTTGAGCCATCATACCTAGGGACACGAATGCTACTAGTAGAAAAGCCATTTTAATCATCTTTTTCATGTTCTTTTTTTTATGTTTTTTATTAATATAGTAAACAGTATTGAGCCTCGAATAGTTCAAAAAACTATCATTCTATTTTATCCTCGATCTCTGATACATGCTTTTCAAAGACCAAAATATTTTTTTCTTCTTGTATTATAAGTAATAAATCGCCTTTCATTCCTAAAAAGCTGCCAGACTGTGTGAGTAACCTTATATATTCGGTCTCACTATTTTTATCAGTGCATAACATTTCTGTTACGTCTAAATTAGATACTACAAAGACACTCTTGTCATTGCTAAAGGTTGCTTTGTATCTATTACAAGCACTCGTTCCTGAAATTGTACGCAAGTCGAAATCAAACACCAAAGTAGGAAGCGACCCTTCAAAGTATTGCTGAGCTGGCTCTCCATTTATTGCTTGAAGAACCCAGTAACCTGCCAAATCATCTTTAGTCAGCACACCTGAACGGCTGCAATTGTGGAAACCTAGGCTACACAAAAATATGATCACAATGAATGAGAACTTTTTTTTTAGTTGCATTATTTTCATCTAATGTGATTTTGTTGCTGTGGTTAGTCTATCTCTTCACTCAAGCCAAACTTGTTATTGTGCTTACCTACCGCACCTTTGTAGTACGATTTTATAATCTGGAAATCGGTATCAACATCTCCAGTAGGCATAAATACAGCCTTAAAATCGGCTACTTTTCTGCCATAATCTAGTACTGCAACAACGATGGGCACTTTGGCTTCTAGTGCGATAAAATAAAACCCTTTACGCCAATCGTCATTTTTTTTGCGTGTGCCCTCTGGCGTAATAGCCAATTCAAATTGATTTCGCTTTGCAAATTGGAGAGCCATTTGGTCTGTCAACGATGTTTTCTTTGACCTATTTACAGGAATTCCACCAATTGCATTGAAAAATAAATTCATCGGAAAGAAGAACCATGTATCTTTGATCAAGAAGTTTGCTTTACGACCCAAAGATGAATAAATGAGTTTGCCTATCAACAAATCCCAATTACTGGTATGGGGTGCAACACAAATAACACACTTTTGAGGATAATTTGTAATCCCCTCTACTTTCCAACCTAATAACTTTAATATAGACGAACTTATTGTTTGCATTCTAAGATCAACCTAATTGTCGTATTTCTGCCCCTAATGCATCTAACTGAGTTTTCAAATCGCCTTTCAATTTAGTGAAATAGAGCGATATCCGATCTTTACTTTCAGAAGCGTTTACTCGGCTCAATAATTCGCCATGCACACCACTAATTTTATCAATCAGAAGGTCAGCTTTTTGTTGATCGGCATTTTTAGTAAACACCTTATACAAGATACAATCATCATACAACAAGCCCATGCACTCGTTTATTTGCTTTTTTAAATCTCTGCGACTACTCATTTTTTTTCTTTTTTATGGATACAATATCCACACATAATTTCGACTACAAATATAGTGAAAATATACAAACGATTAGCCTACTACATTTTGATTGTACTGTATCAATAAGCATTAGTAATAATTAACCATCTCATATATACTTGACTTACTGAACATAAAGCAAAATACAAAATACAAATCACTAATAATAAAAAGATTAACACAAACAACACTTAATAGTTAAACTCTGAACACTTTATTAAAAAAAGCAATCTGTGATCTATATTTGCACGATTTTTCAAACATAAAATTATCAGAAAAAAATCCAATGAAAAAGAAACTACTCCCTAGTCATTTTATTCTAGCAATACTACTACTACTACTACTGTCGGGCAGTACTGTTTTTGCTAAAACTCCGCAGAAAGATGGCAAAAAAACGATCGAAGAAAAGACGCTTGCCCCTTTAGATATTCTAAAGAAAGGAAATGAACGATTTATGTCTGATAAATCAACTCACCCTCGCCAAGACTTAGCGAGGGTGTTAAGCTTAGCTAAAGCACAAAATCCAAATTGCATCATCGTTAGTTGCTCAGACTCAAGGGTATCTCCCGAAATTATTTTCGATCAAGGCTTAGGTGATATATTCTCGATACGAACTGCTGGCAACGTCATGAGCGATTATGAAGAAGGCAGTATCGAATATGCTGTAGAACACCTTCACACGCCCCTCATCGTAGTAATGGGTCATCAAGGATGCGGTGCTATCCAAGCCTTACTAGACCATATTGATGATGATGACGAGAAGGACGATGATGATGACGAGAAGGATGACGAGAAGGATGACGATGATGATAGTCATAATCACAAAGGAAGAGTAGCAGACCACATCTCTGCAATTATCAAGAAGCTTAAATCTGAAGAAGAGGAGCAAGAGCTACTTAAAACAGTGGGTAAAAACTCAAACCTGGCGGTTTTGGCTAACGTTATGAATGGGGTGAAACAACTACGTACATCGGATCCTATACTAAAAAACAGTTACAAAAAGGGTGAAATCAATATTGTAGGTGCAGTATACCATATTGATTCTGGCAAAGTTGAATTTCTTGACTATTAAGACACGAGGTAGTTTATACGATAAAGAGCTGATAATGTTTATTATCAGCTCTTTTTTTATTATAAAGGGTTCAATTTTTTTGATATATCCAAGCATCACTCAAGCGAGGATTGTTTGCCTTGAATGTTTCCAAATATTGTTCTGCATCATTAGCTGTGGTAAAGGATGCAACATATACTCGGGTACGGTCTTTTGACTTTAAAACATCTGCTTCACTAAACCCTTGTGATTTCATCTTTTTTAGCAGGCGTTGTACTTCTGATTGTTTAGTGGATCCGCCTACAATCAAGAAAAAATTGTTCGATTTCTCTTTCTCTTTATTTACAATAGGAGACTCTACAACCTCAACTTTCTTCTTTACATCTTCCATAGCAGGGTCGGCAGCACGAGCTTTAACGATGGGGCTAGGCTCAAGTACAACTTCGTTTTCTGTAGATATTGTGCTAGAAATTTCAACTGCCACTTCTTCCGCTGATGCTTCTTCTGTTACAATAGAAGTCTGAGCAACAGGCTGTGTTGATGATGTAACTAAATCGGTAAAAAAACTTGACTTTTGTGTATCTATGGTTTCTTTAACAGGGGTAGAGGCTACAAAGAACAATAACACGGCTGCTGCCGCTGTTCCTATACCTGCCAAGGCACGATTAAGAATAACTCTTTGGTTTGATTTAATCACGGTTTTTTCGATATCAACCAAGCGTCGTATATTTAACGGCGATAAACCAAATGTTTCTGGATGGAATAGCGATAAGTTTTCGTTGGGAGAGAATGACAATCGGTCACTCTTATCCAACAACAACTTACCCAGATTGCCTATTTGCACTGGATGTTGCATTGCCAATATCGCATTGAGCCTTTTTACGGCATCATAAATACGTTTACAAGCAACGTCATAGGGGATAGAATACATATTCATATATGATTCTGCCAACAATCCATCATTGTATCTTAGTTCTGGATTGAAGCCTATTGTAATTTTGGGAGGAAGCACCAAACCGTCTCGGGTAAATGCCGCTCCTTCATGACTTAATACAAACCCTCCAAAGTCTGGAATGATTACACAATCATGCTTTTGTATCAAATAATCAATATGTGAAACAAACTCTTTCATGATGCAAATATATGAATTTTAATTTCGATTAACAATATCTGTTTTGTATGATTTGGGACAATCTATTACTTGCAAGCAATATAAGCAAAAAAAAATAATAGCCAACCCTATATGTGTATATGTTATTTAACATATTTGATTATGGGTCTGGTATGAACTTTTATCCGTAACATTGCATCATAGAACTTAAATCTAATACTAGTGAGAAATACTTGTTGATAATTTAAGATACAAACTTTGAAACTAAGGCTTATGCTTCTTGAGAAGCAGATTTTTAAATAAATTCTCGTATTGCTCTATTATAGCTGACCAAGTATATTGGTTTATTATTTTCGTGCTGTTACTCTCACTATATAACAAACGTTGCCTACTTAAAGTTTGTTCACATTTAATTATTTTACTAATGTCTTCCCAAGTTTCGAAGAAAACCGCATCCTCCCCCAATACCGCTTTATTAAAACAGTTACTATGTGCCACAATAAAAGCCTTTGAAGCCATCGCTTCAAGCAGCGACGGATTAGTACCTCCAACTGAATGTCCGTGAAAATAAAGGCTCGAGAAACAGCGTAAATTATCGAGGTGCTGCTTATTATAAATAGCACCGAGAAAACGAATCTGATTTTGAGGATATTTTTTTCGGAGTTTTTTTCCATAGCCCGTAGTATCATTTCCTATGACCAGAAAAGGACGTTTATCACCCGATTTCAAGAATCCATCCAAAATTATCTCAATATTATTTTCAGGCTCAAGTCGAGCAATGAGTAAGAAATAATTTTTAGCCACAACTTGGTAAGGGGTTATATCCTCTTCCGTAAACTCATCAACAGGCTGGGCTCCATAGGCAATGTAAAACGACTCTTTGCCAAACTCTTGTTGATAATATGCTTTAATCGCCCAATTATCTGATATGATATAATGAGATCGCTTAAGAGCCAAAACCTCTAGTTTACGAATTAACTTTTGGGTAAAAAAGTTCCATTTGCTTCGCTTCCACTCCAGTCCATCCATATTTGTAATAACGATGGGTGAGTTGTTCTTGAGCAAGTAGTAAGACGGAGCATTGCTATGATAACCGAGCTCGTAAATTATATCAAAATCTTTGGCTAAAGCATCTTTCAGGCACAGATAATCGTATATAAAATTGGCTGCTGCTCCTATCCATTTTTCGGGGCTGTACTGCCTACATATCGTAACACCTTTATATTTAGATTGATTATATGGATGAAAACTGGCATTGTAAACCGTTACTGCATGCCCTCGCTCAACCAAACCTACCGACAGATATTCGGCAAATTGCTCAAACCCCCCATATGTGTTTGGGATACCTCTTGTTCCTAAAATTGCAATATTCATACGTTCGAAATCAATCGATTATAAATTTCCATCAACTGATCTATATAACCTACTTCCGAAAACTTTTCTACACTGCTTTGGGCTTCATCGGTCATCTGTGTATATCGCTCGTCGCTTAACTGCATGGCTTTTGATATTACATTCTGTAAGCCAAGTACGTCTTTAGGTGTAAAAAGAAAGCCATTTTTTCCAGATTCTATTATCTCGGTCAATCCCCCAATGGCTGAGGCAATAACGGGTGTTCCTAAAGACAAGCCCTCGGCACACGATAAGCCAAACGTCTCGTACCACTCGGAAGGTACAACCACATAGGCTGCATGCCTAATTAGTTCTTGCAACTGATCCCGTGTTTTAAACCCTACAAATTCTACATTGCGAGGTATTTCAGAAAACGTCATATCTCCTCTACCTGCCACTTTCAAGCTATATTGAGGCAGATTAGTCATCGCTTCGAGAAGGGTGTCTATCCCTTTTTCGGGAGATAAACGACCCAAAAAGAGTAAATAATCACCTCGTTGCTTCGATAAGATGCTGTTCGCCTGAATGGGATTATAAAGAACTACCGATTTGTTTGCAATACGTTCATTAAACTGTGTGTGCTTATGGTGCATAAAATGACTTACACAAATAAACTGATCCACATAATCTTCGGTCTTGTAAAATATACGCCGATAATACATCTCTGCTGTAAGCAGCATGCTTTGTATCAAACTGCCTTTTGAGCAACGTGTTGCCATACAATGCAAATAGTTATGACCGATACACCTCTCACATATAGCACCATGCCTGTCTAATAACAAATAGGATGGGCAGATTTGCCGATAGTCGTGCAATGTCATTACAACAGGAATTTTATATTTTTTGAGAACCGATAGTATTGATAGTGATAAGCCATTCAAGTACAAATGAATATGGGCTACATCGGGTTGCTCGTGTTGTATACAATTTTCGAGTGCTTGAGCTGCCTTACGATTGTAAAAGAATGCGGATAGATAGCCTAACTTTTGGGCTAATGAACTCGTTTTTTGCACATAAGGTGTTGTGTAAGTAGGCATATATACGGTATTACCCTCATTGGTGGTAAAAAGAATCACTTGATGCCCTGCTTGCTTCAATAAATGGATGGTATCAAACAAAACCACTTCTGACCCTCCTTTGATGGATGGGTATTTGTTTATCTGTAATATTTTCAGCTTGTTGTTCATCATACCCTTTCCTTATCTGATTCAAAGAATAGTACTCAATAGTTAGATGTATTGGTTATCTTCTCGAAAAGAGCAATCCAACGAGGCATTATTCGCTCGGGGAGGAATCGTTTAACATTGATCTTGGCGTTTTCTGACATCTCTAACCTCATTTCTTTGTCTTCGATAAGCAAGGACATTGCTTCTGCCAGTTTCGCTATATCTTTAGTAGCAATTAATAAACCATCTTCGCCATGCTTTATTATTTCGGCTGGTCCACTAGGGCAGTCAAACGACACACACGGCAGACCACATGCCATCGCCTCGGTTAAGACCAATCCAAACCCTTCGTAAAAAGAGCTCATCACATAAAATGAACTGTCTAAATAAACTTCTTTTATGTGCTCTTGGGGTGGATGTATAGATACTGAACCCATAAGGTCTTTCTGAAAAATTAACCGCTGCAACAGGGGTTTGTCTTCGCCTTCGCCCACAATGGCTAACTTCCAATCGGGATATTTATGAGCAATCTTAGCCCATGCTCCAATAAGCATTGGATAGCCTTTTTCGTAAGCCAATCGCCCTACGCTTATTATCTGCTTGCTTGAGTCATTGTTTACCCGATCAGTATAAAAAGGTAATGGGTTGGGTATACATTCTATTTTAGTTATGCCTTTCCATCGCTCACGATCTTCTTTGGTAAGAACCACAAAGGCATCGTAGTTGTGAATAAATTTTCGTTTTCGTTTTTCGGCAGCCAAAGCAAATATCCGATGGAGCGAAAATTTTGATTTCAACTCATACTGTATCTTTTTATAAGGTCTGCAAAAATGGATCTCTGCTATTTTTTTACTCCCATCTTTTATTTGACTAAGTATCGACAGCTCATGTGTGTATGTCGAAATACAAATATCGGGTGATATATCAAAAAGGGTAGTCGTTAATCGCTCTTTATGAAGCTCTCTTTTTTTGATTTGAGCTCTTATTCTCCAAAAAAAGGACAAACTATCCGACTCATTGTAATTAATATCTAAATCAATAAACTGAATGGCGGACGAGTAATCATAAAAATTCGGTTTTCCTTTTCTATCCGTTGTTATTATAGTTACCTCATACCCTGCCACATCGGCTAAATAATTAGCTTTGCAACATATACTTCGCTCCATACCTCCTGAGCGTGACGAATCTATAATACAATAAACTATTCTCATTTCTTCAAAAAAAACATCAATCAATATATGTAGTTTTGGGATCAAGCTCTTTGTCTTCACCTTCTCGATAACGATATAAAATGACCCAAAACAAATTATTTCCTATAATCATAGGAAGTAAAAATAGGGATTCTACTAAACCATAAACTTGAAAGCTAACAAAAATAGCTATAACTACAAAATTTTGCTGCTTAATACTATTTTTTATTGCAAAATAATACAACCACATAAAATAAACATAGAGCAATACACCCGACTCGAAAAGCAGATGCAGGTACGAACTATCTACAGTGATAGCGTCAAAAGACGTTGTCCCAATCAGATATTGGATAGGGCTTAATTCATTCAGAAACTGCCCATACAAAGAGAGTCTTTGGCTCAATAGCAGATCCAATACCACATATTCTTTTGCATGCAAAGAGAGGTACACAGTGAGTGTTGTTAACAACAAAGGTAGGCTATATAGTATATATTTAGAATAGCCGATAACGTACTGTTTGTTGAATGTGGATCGGACAGAATAATACCCCATCACCGATATAAATATGACAACGGTTGTTATAAAACCCCTTGATATAGTCTCGGAATATAAATAAACGGAAGCGATGAAAATGACAAACAGAAGGTGCCAAAGAAAATTGCGATATTTAGACAAATAGCAAGACAGGATTAACGACATAAACAAACCCCAATAATACATGGTGGCAACATTGGGGTGTGCAAACCCAAAATCATGTCGGGTGCGTATAAAAACGTCTACTCCGCCCACTGTCATCCGTCCCATGCCTTCAGTCAGAAATAATATTAAGGCTGTAGCTCCCATTATCAATACATTATACGAAAGGTAGGTGCGAATATTGATTCTCGATACACATTGCATCAATACCAGCGGTGTAAGTACATTTAGTTTGTGCGAATTAAAATCGACCACCGCAATGCCTATAAACAAGAGTAGCCAACACAAATACTCGCGTCGTATACCATTATAATCGATAGAAAAGAAGAAAAAGAAGATCAGTAGTCCGTACATAAGCACAGGTCTGTCGTCGAACACAATGGTGTAAAAAAACCACAGGTTGAGAATCATCAACAGCATAAAAAGGCTTGGTATGCGGATACGCTCTAAAATCTCATTCATGGTTTATGCCCATTTTGCAATACATCTTTAGTGTTATACATCACCACAACGATAGGTAGCTCTAATGTGTTACCCTCGGTTTTCATGTCGATACGTTGCCATACCCATATCCATATGCCGATTTGGTTGTTGTACCATTGATTACTAGAGCTACTTTATTAAGTTTTCCTTCATCCACAATGGTTTGAGCCAACTTCAAGTTCGATTTGTTTGTGTAATTAGCTCGGAACAGATAAATCGTGTTATCTGCAACACGGTTGAGGCTAAACGTATCCGATACCATACCCACAGGTGCTGTATCGACAATGATATAATCGTAGTGTTGACGAAGATGCGCAAACAACTCGTCTAACCTGTCGCCCAAAAGCAATTCTCCAGGGTTGGGTGGAATAGGTCCTGCAGGAATCACCGAAATATTTGGATGCAGATCGGGGCGATGTATCGTAATGTCTTCGGGTTTCATATCGTCCGAAGCCAAATACATGGTAATCCCATTTTTCTGTTTGATCGAAAGATATTCTCCCAATTTAGGATTGCGTATATCCAAACCTACCAAAGCTACTTTCTTATTCTTGATAAGGGCAAAGGAAATTGCCAGATTTACGGTAAAAAAAGATTTGCCTTCGCCACTTATACTTGATGTAACCAAAATCACTTTCTCGTCTTTTTTCATCAAAAACTGCAAATTGGTACGCACCAGTCTAAACAATTCTGCCGTAGAAGTAGTTACACCTTCTGCTACCGCTATATTATTGGCGTTTTTATCTAAACAAATTTCGCCCAATATAGGTAGATCAGTCGCTTCTTCTAACTCCTCTTTTGTATGTATTTTGGTCTTGAATAAGTCAATTATAAAAATAACCATCACAGGCAACATTATACCTAAAAGCAAAGCAAAGCCCAATACATTTTTCTTTTTAGGAGCTACGGGCTTCGATATACCATAAGCCTCGTCAATAATTTTGGCTTTGGGGGTTGTTGATGCTAATGTAAGTTGGGTTTCTTCCATTTTGGTAAGCAAGAAAACATACAACTCGGACTTTACTTTTCGTTGACGTTCCAGTTCT
This sequence comes from Bacteroidota bacterium, assembly GCA_039799165.1. GTDB lineage: Bacteria > Bacteroidota > Bacteroidia > Bacteroidales > Dysgonomonadaceae > Dysgonomonas_A. The sequence continues at coordinate 1,782 of JBDLTH010000166.1, read as the reverse complement.
ACATACTCTCGCTCTTGTCTTGGCATCTGCGACATACGGGTTTGCATCTCGGCTTCTAAACTTCCCCAGTCTTTTTTTCTGACTGACAGGTCTTTTTGAGCATTCTTGACACTTGCCTGCACATTTTCACGAAGCATGGCGATACGCTCGTCCAATGACTTAATTATAGGATTGCTTTCTGTTGTATTTTCTAACAAGCGTGTACGTTCCAATATAGCTGCATTATAGGCATCTATTGACTCTGATGCGTTCGATGGCATACCCGTGTTGGTAGGTATCAATTCATTTTTATTCTTCGGATTGGTAACATAACTGTTAAGCATATTTGTTATATTACGTTGAATATCTAGCTCTGTTGTTTTTTGTTGCAAATCGTGAAACTGGGTACTGAAAGATTCTGCCTCTATCTGCATATTCATCACCTTATTCTGCTTTTTGAATTCCTCCAACTGTTTTTCTAAAATTTCGAGTTCTTTGCCCAACAAGGCAATACGCTCTTGAATAAAGTTAGCTGTGTTTTTAGCTTCTTCGTTCTTGTCATTCTTTGTATCGTGATTGTACTGCTCAACTAGTTTATTCAGAATATCGATACCCCGTTGTTTATCTGTATCTTTTATGCCCAACGACACGATATTTGAACTCTTATCAATTGCTCCTACCGATATGCGTCCTCTAAAGTCTTCTGCAGCAACATTCAAGCCTGACAATACGATTTCTAAATCATAACTATTATCAGCAATAGGGTGTTTCGAATAATCCATCCCAAATACTCCATAGTCCGTTTTTATAGATGCTGGTAATGCTCCTGCATACTGCCCCACCTTCTTCCTTCGATAAAAGGCCTCTACTATTACGGTCTGATCTTCAACAACCTCGACTTCGAATTTGAGGGCTACCGAAAGTGTATCCAGTATACTTTTTTCAGCCTCAATTAATATAGGTGATGTATTATATAATGATTTGTCAAACGGGAAATTTTTAAGATCGTAGCTTGCTTGCAAACCCAAGCTGTATATCATATTACGGGCTTGTGATTGTGAAGATATTATAGCAGCTTCGTCATCAATATTGTCAGACCCCGACACACCTCCTAATCCAAAACTACGTACCAGAGATGATGCCACTTTTGAGCCTTCTTCGTCAGTACGCAATTTTACGTTAGACACAATATAATAAATAGGATCAACCGTTTTTATATAAATAAAACCAACCCCCAAAGCAATAGCCAGAGATAACAATATCCACTTCCAATGACGAGAATATTTTAGGATAACATCTCCAACATTTACAAATTCAGGTTTTGTTTTTTTGTTCATACGATAAATAGAGTCTGCAATATAATTAATTCCTAGACACGGCTACAATCAGAGATATTGCACTTATTAATGCAGTAATACTTGTAGATATTAATGTTAAATTGAATTGTTTTTGCTGACTCATCTCCGCATCTTTCTGATGCTCTTTGTTCGATTCTACATAAACAATATCGTTTTGCTGCAAATAAAAATACGGAGACAGAAATACACTGTTGCTCTGCGTTAAGTCAAAACGAACAAACTCTTTTTTGCCCTCATTTTCTCTAATTAGCAACACATTGTCTCGTTTTGCGTATATATTCAGATCACGAGCATGTGCCAATGCGTCGAGGATGGTAACTCGCTCGTTGGTAAAGAAAAATGGACCTGGTGCATTCACTGCTCCCAAAACGGATATTCTGAAATTGAGAATCTGAAGATTCACGATCGGATCTTTGACATATTCTCGCAAACGTTGTTGCAAGAC
>JBDLTH010000165.1:0-14162 GCA_039799165.1 Bacteroidota bacterium | reverse complement strand
ATTTTATATATTGAGAAAGATTATTTCGATAGTATGATTCAAGAGATTGAACAAAACAACAAATTTGATAGCGAGATATTTGTAATTGATTCTGTTAAATATTCTAATTTCAGTGCTACTGATTCAGATACTATTTACACTCTAAATAAAGAAAATATTTCAATAGAAGCTTATCAAGTTATAGATAATGATTTCAAATTTAATATAAGTAAAAATGAAATAGATAAAGGTGTTCTTACAAATAAAGCTTTTAATTATATTCGTAATAAAGCTTTTATCGATCATTACAAAAAAATATTTAATTCTGAATTTAAAAAAATACAAGCACAAATTTCACTTAAAGACAGAGATTTAACTGACCGAGATAAATATTTGGCAACTGTAAAATCTTTTAGATCATTTCTTGATGATAGAGGTATTAATATTGACAAAAAAAATCATGTTGTTGATACTATTGTCAAAGATAAAGAACGTTGGAAAGTAACGACGAATGCTAAAGAGTACGGTTATGATAAAAGCGTTGTTTTTTATGTAAATGACAAAGATATTAGGAATAACACTCTCTTTATTTCAGATAAAAAATTAGAAAGCCTAATTCGCAAAGCAATAGATCGAGATAAGAAAGATAATGAGCTCATAGATTTGAGTAGGCATTCTATTGAAAAAAAAGTACTAGAAACTCCAAAGGTCAAGAAAGAAATAACTCAACTCAAATTAAAAGTTGACGGACTGAAAGAACCTTTATTACTCGAGTTCACAGAAGAGCAAATATCTAATAATAAAATACCTCGTTTTATTTATAATAAAGAATATACGAAAGCTTTAGAAAAGGGTATTAAGCAAGAGTTCGGCAATGTAAGAGAGGATATAAAACTTAAAGTCTGGAGTGAAAAAGGTTATGATACACGTAAGCGAAAGTTAACTGTGGATGATTTGCTCTATTATGCAAAATTAGAGGAAACAAGAGTGTTTAGTGGTAATGATAAGGAAGTTAAGCATAATGAAACTATTGATAAAGAAATAGAGCAATTGAAAAATGATAATAAACGAAGTAGCAACAAGCAAATAAGGGAGCTGGAAAATTCATATTTGAAGCATAAAAGTTCTGGTAAAGTAATTAAAGTAGGAGATATGAAAGAGGGCGACAATACCCACATTCATATAGTGCTTTCTAGGAGTGATAAATTTTCTGTTAATCCTAAAGATAAAGTTGGTGTTTCTCCTTTGGTCTCGAGAAAAGGTCTCAATGGTAATGATGGAATCGAGAGGACAGAATTTTTCAAAAAAGCAGAAGCATTATTTGATAATATGTACGACTATAAAAGACCAGTATTTGAGAAGATAGAACATAAACTAGGTAATAGAGTTGAAGCAGTAGGAAAAAGGATTTTATCAAAAATAGTTGAAAATCTAGGCTATAACGAAATAAGACAAGAACTAAATGTTAAAAATCAGCTTAAAAATGATCTAATAGGTAATATACCATTGAATGTGGTAAACCCTGTAAAATTAGTAGCAATGGCTAAAAATCCAGTTAAACTTGGTATTGAAATTGTAAAACAAATAAGTCGATTATGAAAGAATTTCTAGGAATAACTATTGATATAACATATTATGTATATCTAATTATATTTGCAGTTTGTGCATTCTATATAGGACAAGAAGCACATAAAGAAGAAAAATTAACAAATAAACTTGCAATAATATTACTTGTATTTGTTAGTATAGCTTTATTATTACACTTAAATGTAATCCAACTAGAAAAATCATTAATTGTAGGTAGTGGTTTGGGCAGTTTCTTAGTCGGTTATTTATGTAGTTTCTTATATTTTAAGTTTCTTACAATAGGATATAATCATAAAGATGATATAATATTAAAAACTACCAGTAATACCCCTATAATGATAAAAGATTTTAAAAGGGGGGTTGGTATTTTTGGTTCAAGTGGTTCCGCTAAAACACAAGGCATATTATATCCTATTATGGTTGAATTAGAACAAAAGAAAATAGGAGGGGTAGTGTATGATTATAAAAATGGAGAGCTAACAGAGCTTGTTATGGGTATATTTCCAAAAGAGAAAATACATGTTTTCTGCTTTGATGATATAAATTCTATCAAAATTAATTTTTTAGACCCTAAAATTGTTACGTCTGAAAAAGATATTATTTCAGTTTGTCATACATTATTAAATACTGCGTTTGGTAAAGAAGCTACGGAAAGTAAAAATGCTTATTTCTACAATTCAGCAAAAAGTATATTTATAGGAGTTGCTTTACGATTTTATTATGATTTTACAGAACATTGTTCATTTGCAAATATCGTATTATTTTTAACATCAAATGATTTTTCGAAAACTTTCATGATTGATAAAAAAGTGAAAGTGGTAGTTTATAAAGGATTAGTAGAGTTTATTGAAGGTAATTCTTGGAGTAGAATACAAGGTGCAAACGGTATAAGTGCCTTACAAAATGAAACAAGTGATGTTATGAGTACATTACTATCAGCTCTATCTAAATTTACTTCTCCCTCTATATTATATAATCTTACAGAGAACTCAGTTGATTTACAAATTAACAAATCAAGTGATATTCTAGTTTTGGTTAATACACCTCGAGACGATGAATTTTACGATTCTATATTTTCTTGTTTATTCGATGTTATTACAAAAAATTTAATGATAAGAGAACAAAAGGGAGCATTCTTATTACTGGATGAAGGATATACCATTAAATCTGAAAAAATGTCTAAAATTATAGCAACAATGAGAAGTTTCGGTATTGCCATCTTTTATTGTTGTCAAGATGTATCACAAGGTTATTTGCAGTATACAAGAGATGGTTTTAGATCAATAATAGCTAATATGTCTACTATGTTTTTTGGAAAAGTCAATGAACCAGAGACAGCCAAATTTTGTGAGGGGTATATAGATGAACATAAGGTTAAAGAAAAGAGCCATACAACAGGTAAAAGTGGCAGTACAACTACATCCATGAGAGATAAAAAGAAGATTAAAGCCAGTGAGTTTTTTAAATTAAGACAAGGGCAATTTGTGTATACCTCAAATGGAAAAATAAAAAAGGTAAAGATGAAGCGAATCAAAATAAATAAGGTAAAATATCTACCACGTATAACAGATACGGAAAGGCAACTGATAGAGGAGAAATACTTTATTATGGTGGAAGCTATAAAGGATTTTGCAAGAGGTATAGGAGTAGGCAATTAATTCGTTTTTGCCTTTTCTTTAAAGCTCGTTTTTGCTTTTTCTTTAATATCCTCTTTTAGTTCTTGAACTTTTTTACTACCACCAAAGTAGAATAAAAAATAGTACATAGCAAAAGGAATAGAACCGATACCTATTATCTTATTCACAATACTAGGAATATCAATAAAAATGTCGAAAATAGAGTATACAAAAGCTAAAAACAAAACTAAGGATATTATATATTTATTTTTCATCTGAGCGGTTTTCTAAATGGTCATCTAAAAATTTATTTATGTTTGCACCTTTTGAACGTATAAATAAGAGGTATTTGAAAAACTTCATTGATTTATATTTCCTTTCTATGTACCACTTCCTTTGTTTAGTACCCAGTTCTTCATCTAATTGGTCAAGATTTTTCTTTGGTACAAATCGTTCTCTTAATTCTCTTAATATCATTATTATATAACTTTACTGTTGCTTTTAACATTGTTTCTATAAGAGGTTTTAAAACTCTTACCACAAAGATATACTTTCTTTTACACATAATTTTTTTTTTTGTTTCAAAGATAATTATATTTATTTATAGATAAATATATGATACTAATTTTTATGTATATATATAAATATGTTATATTTGCATGGGTGTAACTTTTTAAAATCAAAAATATGAGAACATTAATTTTTACCTTGTTTATATCTTTAGGTGCTACGGTATATTCGCAGATACCAAGCACACCACAAGTTGTAATTGACCCTACTTCTATTGAGAAAATAACAAAAACAATAGAAATAGGATTGGAGACAAACAAAACCTTAAAAGAATCACAACAAATATTGTCTCAAATAAATGCGGCAGTAACAACTTCTAGGCAAATCGCTGAAACAATAAGACTACAAAAAGAAAGTTTAGAATTTGCAAGGTTACTATCAACTAGTGATTTTTCAAGAATCAAACCTACCGATGCTAGAGATATTTTACAAAGAGCTTCTCTTAATATTGAGAACATTAATAATCTAGTATCAGATTTAAATAAAATATTAACCACTGATTTTTTCAAAATGAGTGATAAAGAACGCATTGACCTACTGCAATTAAATAGAGATAAAGCTTTTATTCAATGGGCGAAGTTGAAAGGTATGGTTGCTAATTATTATATAAAATAATGGCAGTAGCTACAATATATCAAACGATTGAAAGTAGTTTATCCACAGGCATCTTCAATTATGTGATTTCGGGAGGAAAATCCCTTGCATTCGTTATTTTGGGTGTAAGAATGCTTGATGCGTGGAGTTCTAACGTAGATTTCAAAGACAAAGGAGATATATTACCATCCATAGATGCAGTAGTAAAAGTATTTGGGAGCATTTTTATAATTTTCGCATCTTCTTTTATAATGGAAACAATAGAAAAGGCATTTTCAAATGTAAATAGTACTTTGGCATTTGCTGATTCAGACGAATATATTAATATGGCATTTAGTGCCGTTACATTCTTAGATGAGTTTTTTGAGAGTGCAGAAATGTGGTGGGATTATGTTGGTCTATTTTTTTCTGGATTACTAGGAGTTATAGGGGCGGTGATAACAATTTTAGTAGCTTGTCTAGTGAGTATAGCTGACTTTGTGGTTACAATTGGTTATCTATTGCAACGTTATTTTATATACTTGTTTTTACAGTTCCTATTTCCGTTAGCAGTTGCTTTTTCTACATTTCCTCAAATGGAAAATCTATTTTGGGGATGGGTAAAAAGATATATTGGAGTATTTATATTAGGCATTGCATATTTAGGAGTGTTTCAAGCTATAAATATTATAGGAGATGTTATATTACAATTAGATGCGAGCGATTTTTATGGAAAGTTAGCAGGTACAATGAAAATGCTATTTTCTTGTGCCTATATAATATTAATATTCGGTATTAAAAAGAAATTATTAGAATCAGTTACAAATTTTGTGTGGAGTTATTTTAATTAAAAAGAAATGAGTAAACGAGAAGCAGGAAAAATACTAGACATACATAAAAGCTTGAAACAAAACGAAAGGATAACAAAAGCAGTACTATTTATTAGTTGTATTCTTTGTTGTGCTTCTTTTTTCTTTTGCTATTACATATATAGGGATTCACAAAAAAGACTATTTGCGATTGATGAAACAGGACATTTTATACCTCTCTCGAGGTTAGATGATAAGCAAGGTCGATTGATTGAAGTTAAATCAAATGTTAAATATTTTGTTGATAACTATTATACTCTTAGTGCATACACAATTAAGGAAAAAAAAGAAAAGCTTTTGTGGTTAGTTGGTGAACAACCAAAGGTTATAATACAGAACAGAATAAACAAAGGTTATTTTGATGATTTCATTTCAATTAACGGTTTAACCCAGATAGGTACTATTTCTGAGCAAAGCTTTAAAATAATGGATAGTGAAGAACCCTTTGTAGTATCATGTGAAGTCATCATACAAAGAATAAATGGTACAGAAAGTCGATTTTATAGAAGTAAGCTAGCTTTTCAGTTAGAAACGGTTGATAGAAATTATCCATATAATCCTTTTGGATTACTAATTACAAATTTCAAAGAAGAATTAGAGGAAGTTGAACTGAAAAACGAGAAAAGTAAAGTCGAACTTATCGATCAAGAAGAAAAAATCAATAATGAAGAACTAAATCAATTAAATTAAAAATGAAAAACAGATTCTATTTATCGCTATTAGCAATCTTAACACCTTTATTGTCTTTTGCACAATCAATAGGTTTTAGTGATGCTGTTAATTCTATTTCAAATGAAGTAAGAGGGGCATTGAAAGGTCTAATCGTAATTTTAGTTATAGTATTTGCTTGGAAACTTATCAGTAAATATAGAGAAGATAACGACCTTTCAAGTGCGTTACAAAGCGTTGCAGGTTTTGGGCTTATTGTATTATTAGTAATAGGATTAATTGCATTTGTTATAGCTAAAGCCTAATGTGTGAACCCAAAAAAAATAAAAATTATAAATACATCAGAAGAGAGCCTTATTTATTTGGTTTTCGATCTGATGCATTTATAGGTCTTATTTGTACTCTTTTTCTTTTATTGTTTTCTCTAGCATTCTTATATCATATAATTATATGGGATATAATCGTAGTAATAAGCTGTTTTTTAGCCATTATATATTTTAGATTTTTATATGGGAAAGACATTCAATTTTTATCTAAAAACATTTTCCCCAAAGAATTAAACGAATTTACAAAAGACACTAAAAGTAAAGAAGATGAGAAATGAAATGTTAGGACGTGATGGTGCTTTTGCCATAGGCTATAAAGTACATTTGCCCGAAAAATATTCTCTTTCTGTTGAAGGTTTTAACCTCTTAAATGAAGAACTAAGTATATCCTTTAAACATTTAGCAGAGGGAATAATTATTAATAAACTAGATGTTTTCTTACCTAAAGAGTTTACAGGAAAACACTTAAATTCCAATAATTTTTTAGAGAAATCAACTAAGAAATACTGGGAAGGATATAATTATTTAGAACATACAACATATTTGTTTTTTGTATTACCTAATAGGATATTGAAAAGAGTACACTTGTCTAATCCATTGAGACCCCCTCAAAAAAAAATATTTGAGCAGTTTGACGCAAGACAAAATGACTTTATGGAACAAGTAAGCTTGGTAGTCAAGTCTATTGAAAATATAAAACTAAATGGAGGCGAGAAATTCGACTTAGAGGAATTAGACGAAAGTTTCATCAATAGTTTTTATGATCTCTATATGAGCGGTTTTAATGAAGCTTATAACACCGATATTAAAAAAGAGTGGGAATATTTAAGAGTAGGAGAAGAATTTGTCTCGATTCTTAAATTTCCACAAGAAGAAGACTTTAGTGAAGACGTTTATACTTGTAAAAAAGATAATGACATATCTAATGATAAATCTATTTTCTATAAAAGTCTTGGAGACAATTTTGGTTTTGACTTAAATTTTAAACATATATATAGTCAAGTATTTATAGTTCAAGATAATAGTAAAATAATAGATTTGGCTAGAACCAATCAGTTGAATTTATATCGATCAAGAAATATTTCAGTAGAAAATGAAGAATATGCACAGAAATTAAAAGATGATATATTAAATATAACATCAAACTCAGATAGAGAAAGGTTTATAAAAGGTGTAAATTCTGTTATCCTTTTTGCAAAGGATGAAAAAGAACTTAAAGATAGAATAGAACTAACGAATGTAAAATTCAAAGAGATTGATTTAAAAGCAAAGAGAGTTTTCGGAGATAACCTCTTAGCTATATTCGAATATTGTTTTCCTTTATTATCGGATAGATTTATAGAAGATCACTTATATATATCATCTTTAAATGTATGGTTATCATACTGTATACTATGTGGTAGATATAGACAGGATAACGAGGGGATATTATATAATTCAAGAATTGATAATACTCCCGTTGTTGTAGATTTATGGGATGATAAAAAGAAGCACGTAAATGCAAGAAATTTTTTCATTTTAGGTCCGACAGGCTACGGAAAGAGTTTTAATGCAAATCATATAATTACGAACTATTATCAGAATGGAACGAAGATAGTTATAATTGATTTAGGAGGTAGTTATAAGAAATTATCACATCTATTCAAAGATGATGTTGCTTACATATCATATCGAGAGGGAGAACGTTTTGGTGTCAATCCTTTTGATATTGGAAACGATGAATTATTGCCAGCAAAAGTAGAAGAATTAAAAGAGTTCATAGGGGTTCATTTTAAAAAAGGAGAACTATTAAGCGATATTGAAGAAAAGATAATAAGAGATATTATACGTGTTTACTATAAACACATTGAAATTAATAATTCTTTTCCCTCTTTCATTGATTTTTGTGTGAAGAATAAAGAAAATATAATATCCGAAGCACAGATATTGACTAACTATTTTGATTTTGATTTATTTACAAATATACTAAATGAATTTGTCGGACAAGGTTTATACGCTTCTTTGTATGAGGGAAAAGGCGTTGATTTTGGGCGAGAACTTGAACATAAAAAGATAGTAGTATTTGAGCTAGATCAAATTAAAGATAATAAACTACTACTTGTAATAATGTTAATGCTTGTGTATTCAGTTATTCAAAAATCTATTTGGAATAAACCAGAGGAAAGAGGTTTGATTCTATTCGATGAATTTGCTGAACAATTAACATGGAATGGTATATTATCAAGAGTGAGGTATTATTTTCAAGCCATACGGAAACAAACAGGTTCAATAGGTTTAGTAATTCAATCAGAAAGCCAAATACCTAAAAATGAAATAGCCGACCAAATAATAGATAATACACAAATACTCTATGTAATATATGCGAAGAATTATGAAAAGATAAAAGAACGTTTTGGTTTATCTGAACACGCATATTATCAAATGTGTAGCCTAAGAAACGATTTTAACGGAAAAATACCGTATTCAGAAATATTTATTGCAAGAGGAAACACAAGTCAAGTTTATAGACTAGCAGTATCAAGAGAGGTATTTTGGGCATATCAAACAGAGGGAACTGTAAATGCCTCTTTGATGAGAAAGTATGAAGAGATTGGAAATATGGAAGAAGCAATAAAATATATGATTGATGATGAAAGTAAAAGAAGTTTTTAAAGATAAAAAGACCAAAGAAAATGTAATAATAGGTCTTATCCTATCTGTAATCTTTATTGTAACTATCTATTGCCTTTTTTTTATGGGAGAGAAAAAAGACAATAAGGTTGAAAAGATGGTAGAAGTTGTTTCGGATGAAAAGCAAAAATATAATTCCAAACTAGAAAGCCTAACTAAAAAAAATGAGAAGATAAGAGTGGGTTCAATTGAAAATGTAATCATCGAAGAAACAGAAAATACTGACGAAGCTTTAGTAAATCTAAGAAAAAGTTTAGGTAATAGTAGTTTATCAGATGTTACAGATGACCCTGATATAGAACTTTTGATGCAAACAGAAGAAAGATTGAAAAGTGGAGCTTTGAAAAACAATAAACCCAATAATAATGAAACGATTTCAAGAACAACGACTGTCAGAGCTAATAGCACATCAGTTAGTAATAAACAAACTAATACAAATTCAAGCAATACAAAAACAACAAAAAAAGATGATAATTCAAAAATAGAAATTAAAAACGAAGATCATATAGAAGAAGAACCAAGATCTAAGAATAATTCGAGGTTCTTTACTGGAAAAAGAGCCGAAGAAACAGGCAATACTTTTTCTTGTTCTGTTCACGGAGAACAAGAAGTTGTTAATGGTTCTACTTTAAAGCTTCGTTTATTAGAAGCTTATACAACACAAACAGGGCGAGTAATACCAAGAGGGGCTACCTTATGGGCGGTTTGCAATATATCGAGAGAAAGAATGTTTTTAACAATAGAAAATGTTATACAGGGGAAAGATTTAATACCTATTAGCGTTGATGTTTACGATATTGATGGATTAAAAGGAATTGATTTACCTAATAGTGTTAAAGCTGAAATAGCATCTAAGACAAAAGAACAAGGAATAAATGATTTAGAAAGCAAAGAAATTATAGGAAATGGTAATATTCTACAACGTGGGGCTAATACGGTTGTTGGAACAGCTAAAAGTGTTCTTTCAAAAAAAGAAAGTGAAATAAAAGTTACTGTAAAATCAAATCACCGTTTAATTCTTAAGCCTAAGAAAGCATGAGAAACTTTTTATTTCTTTTATTCATCGTCTCCTCAATAGTATCTGCAAATGCAGAATCAAGAAAAGAGATCATAGTTAGAATAGTACAAGCATCTAATAATTTTCAAGACATCCAAGATGTACTACCAATTATAAAAAAAGAAGCTGATATATATAACTTTTTACCCATAGGAAAGCCCATATTTCAAGAATACAGAATTTCATCGGTTTATGGAAATAGGTATCATCCAGTAGATAAGATATATAAATTTCATACAGGAATAGATTTTTCAAGTGATTATGCAAATAAAATTCATTCAACGGCAAAAGGAAAAGTTATTTTTGCAGGATACAAAGGTGGTTACGGAAAATGTGTAATAATCGAGCATAATTATGGCTATTCAACTCTTTACGCTCATTTAACCCTATACTATACTAAAATAGGTAAAAATGTTAGTAAAGGTCAAGTAATAGGTTTTGTTGGCAGTACAGGAAAAAGCACAGGAAATCATTTACACTACGAAATTAGAAAAAATGATAAACCAATAAACCCTATAAAATGGGTAAACCTTTAAACAAACTAATAGATGAAAACAAAGATTTTTATTTTGATATTTAATTTATCCATATTTCAATTTTCTTTTTCACAGATCAAAAAAATTGACAATATAAAAATTAGTGTAAATTGGGACAAAACAACGCACCTTATCTTTCCAAGTTCAATAAAATATTTCAATTCCGTGAATGATTTTATTGTAGCAAATAACCCAAGTACAGCCGACAATATATTATCGGTTAAAGCAAACTCTAAGAGTTTTAAAAGATCTAGCAATTTGACCGTCGCTACATCAGATGGTCAGTTTTATAATTTCGAAGTTATCTATAAAGATAAATTAGATCAAACAAACTTATACTTAAAAGATTTATCGAATCAAGAAGTCGATAAAATTAGCGTAAATAAATATAATAATACACATCTTATATTTCCTGTTTCAATTAAATATATTGACTTTGGAAATGGAGAATTTATACAGGCGATACCCGCCGAAAATTTACAAAATGTGGTGAGAGTTTCAGTCTTAGATAAGTTTGATAGAGAAACAAATATCTCTGTATACACAGAAGATAAAAGCTTTCACACATTTGATATAGTTTATAATGAAAATGAAACGAACTATTCTTTTCAAATAGGCAAAGCAAATGAATCATTCGCATTGTTAAATGAGGAGGAATTAACAGACAAGCGAAAAAGCGATATATTACGCAAGATCAGCAAGAAAGGACGAAACATGAATCATTTAGGAATAAATAAAAACAAAATTTCTTTCTCTGTAAATAACATATTTGTTGATGCCAATAAAATCATTTTTCGTTTTATGATACATAACAAATCGAATATCAAGTATGATATTGATTACATCAAATTCTTTATAGAAGATAAAAAAATAACTAAAAAAACGGCAATACAAGAAGTAGAATTACAGCCTTTATTTATAGATTTATTTTCAAAATCTATCGAGGGAAAAACCAAGTCGGAAGTTTCTGTTTGCTTCGAGAAATTTACTATTCCAGATAACAAAAACCTCATTATCGAGATTAACGAAAAGAACGGCGGAAGACATATTTTATACAAGCTTAATAACTCAGACATTATAGATGCAGAAACTTTATTATAATACGATTGCTTTAATTAAAAATTAATAACTGATACTTACTACAAAAAACAACTTTATGAAAAATTTACTCATTTTATTCTTTTTGATACCAATTTCTATTTACGCACAACGATATGAAATGGCATCAAATATAAACTTCTCAACTGGACTTTTAACGAATGGTCATACTATTGGTTTGGGGTACGAAAAGCATTTTTCTTTTAACTCTGCTATTGTTTTTGATATAAATTATATGAGCAGAAAAAAGAAAGTTACAGGTTTTGAAAAAAAGATGGAGCTAGATACCTATTTTTTCACAGCGAAATATAGAACTTATACATCTTGTAAGGGTATATTTCCGTATGTAAGCCTAGGTGGTTTTGGTGGTTATGAGAATTTTCTAAATGAAAATGATTATCCCAACACAACGACTATAAATTACGAGAAAGGTCTTATATATGGCGTATCGAGTGATGTCGGCGTTGAGTACAACATGAAATCTATTTCAGTAGATTTGTTGACAGCCCCCATGTATGAGTTTAAAAATCAAACTTTTTTTATTCCAGTTAAATTATCAATCAAATACTTTTTTTAAAACTAGAAAATTATGAAAACTATATATCTTATTCTAATTGTTTCTTTTTCAATGTTTTTTGCAAGTTGTAGTGAGAATGAAGCGGACGTAACAAATTATCTATTCAAAATGAACCTCAATACTGAATTAGGTACTTCAGCCAATATAAGCGAAGTTCTGAAAATAGGTATTACCGTTGATTCTACCGACTTTAAAAATAATGCTCAATACACAACAAAAATATATTCCTCTCTTCCTAACAAGTCAACTATTTTAGTTGATGAAAAAGTGATCGATTCAACTAATAGATTTTCACATGATTATAATAATAATACACTATATTTTAAATTCATTGCTGATGAAGAAGGCGAATATTGGTTAACTATTGAGGTTTCAAATGGGAAGCATATCGAAAAGAAAACATTGCTTATCACTATATCATCAATAATATATAATATTAGTCTTTCGTGCGATGAGACACAAGGTACAGTATTAGGACAGGGTAAATATGCAGAAGGAACGACAATTAAAGTTGAAGCGACACCGAAGCATGGGTACAATTTTGATGGTTGGTACTCTTTAGGTAGTAAAATAACAATGAATAACCCTTTTACATTCCTTTCAAAAGAAGACCGAATTTTGGAGGCTAGGTTTGTCAAATCAATATTCAATGTCAAATCGGATATTCAAGGAGATGGAACAGTAATAGGACAAGGCGATTACCCTTCAGGTAGTCAGGTTACGTTAGTTGCGAAACCTGAAGTAAATTCTAAATTTTTAGGATTCTACAATGAAAGAGATGTTTTGATAACGGTAGATGAGACTTACAATTTTTCAATTTCTTCAGATACTAAGGTAGTAGCCAAATTTATTAAAAACGTATATGTACAATTAACGCTTGATTTGTTCGATCCACACGCTGGCGGATGCACAAATAACGGACTTGTATACAAAATTGCTAAGTTTAGACTTAGCACTTTTACAAAGTGGGGTAATAGTTTAGTTCCTTATACTTTTACTGATGAATATTTGGATGTTATTTTAGGCATTAAGTTTAAGTTTTCGGCGTTTATTGGGCGACCAATGTCAAAATGGAGCTGTGATAATAATTTAGTAACTATTGAACCAAAAGCGTATTCAATAAAAGATATAAGTTCCATTAGGTATGATTTATTTAATTATCAAAAAAGTGATGCATTAGAAGTGTTTTTTGGCGAATTTGTTTCTTTCGAAAATGTAAAACTTTCAAAATCAATTAGTAAAGATGGACGAGATATAATATTAATTAGAGAGGTTCGAGTGTTAGATTCTATTTTTATGATACCTGTATAACGGAAGTGTCGCCAACAAAAAACAGTTTAAAAAAAGAGGGCTTTAGTCCTCTTTTTTTGTCTAATTGTCAATTCTAAAAATGACCTTTGAGCTATTAGTACTGCACTCTAACGACGATTTGATTTTATGGAAATCAAATCTATTGATTATGTCTATTTTATTATTATCAATAAATAAAATCAAAGTTACACGAGCATTCAAAACAATATATCAATAACTATTAAATCTCCACCCTTGCAGGGTAGTATTTGAACAGTTATTAATATATCTAATTTGTCTTTACTCGTGTTGATACTGATATTATTAATTAATAAAATTATATAATTATGGATTATTCAATTTCGTTACAAATCATTTTAGCAGTTATTATTGTATTTTTATCTCTCATTATTTGCATTATAGTTCTATATATCAAGTATATAAAAGTTTGTATAGAACTTAAAGAAGCACATATAAGTTATTTAAAATTAATAGCTCAATTTTAATTTAGTAGGTAGTTAAACTACCTACTTTTTTTGCATTCAACCATGGACGGATATGTAGCTAATTTCAATCTGTATTACACCGTCCTTTTTTTGCCCGAGTTGTGCTAATCTCTACAAATTGGTATCAAACCATAGTTTATTTAGCTCTCGATCGGCTAATTATTGATAGCAAATTATTAAACACCATCCAATGGATGGTAGATAGGAATTTGAAGAGCTTATTTTGGTTTTTAGTTTTT
>JBDLTH010000164.1:0-10693 GCA_039799165.1 Bacteroidota bacterium | reverse complement strand
ATTTAAACTTATTATACAGATAACTTACGTCTTCTATTTAGAAGATAAAAACTATATATAAAACCTGCTACCAATATAGGTAGTATTGCATCTCCTATTGGTGCATTTACTTGACCTGCATTACCCTCAAGGTCTCCATTACCACCAGGATTAACCGACCCATCCACTTCATTCGACCCATCACCTCTTAACGAGGGTGAGGCTGCAGCAACTTCATTAACTGCTATATTATCTTTATAATAAGCATCAGAGGGCAATAAATCTTCAGCCTTTAAGGTAGAACTAGTAAATAATAATAATGTTACAAAAACCGCACTTATATTTTTTTTCATCTTACCAAAAATTTAGAAACATGTGATTTACTACCAACTACTTTTACTATGTATGCACCAGGAGCGAATGTCGCTGAAATTCTTTCTGTAAGAGAATTTACTGTTGCTTGCTTAAGCATTCTTCCTTGTATATCATACACAGAAATTTTACTACCTAGATCTGAATCCTCAAACCCTGTTATAGTCAATGTATTGTTGGTATAATGCGACGATATTGTTTTTTGTTCACCTACAAGTATATTACCTGAACCACCTGACGATGTAGCAAAAACAAACTTCAAGTTAAAACGATCTGCTTTGTCTGTTGATTTTACACTTGTTACATAATCTTTTCCTGTAGACAATTCAAAAGACTTACCTGTAAGCTTATCTTCCAACCAAATAGAACTTACTCTACCCATTGTATTCAGACGCTTAGCTCTAATAACTACCTCCTGATTAGTTACACTAGGTGCAAGATATAGTGATGTAGAAACATTAGGTTCACCTTCAGGAGCTGCCAAGAAGAGAGATTCTAAATCTTTTCCTTCAGCATCTTTAGTATAAATGATACTATTAGTAGATTGGGTTACAACACCTTCTTGAGTTTTTGTCTCCAATACAGATTTCGTTGTACCATCAGATACTACATTAGACATAAGTTTTAGTGTATTGCTATACGCAGTTTTACTCATTATATCTTCAGGTGTTCTAATAACAACAGCTGTACGATCGTATATCTTTGTTTTAGCATCTACAACTTCGAATAAAAAGTCATCACCTGCTACGACTGGAGTAGAGGATGATCTTAGGAAATGAGTTCCTGCTGATATAGCTCTCTCACTAGCTGGTATTGTAATCTTCTTAAGTGTACCTGAATTTGGAACATAAATTACAAACATTTGTAAAGGTGCAATAGTATAAGCATCACCCGATCCATTATCATTCGAACTAGTATAAGTTCCTCCCAAATTTTGCATCAAATTGTAAGAATAAGTAACATGTAGTCTGTCCTTACCCAAAGCTGCACCCGTATCTAAACGATACAAACCAGATGCCTTAGATGATGGATTTAATATCCAAACACGATTCATTATATCTCTTGCTCCACCTTGTACATTAGGAGCAACTTTCCATGGATTGCTTGCTGCAGAACCACCTTCATCTAGCAATCGCTTCAAACTTAATGGTGCGGTAAAGGGATTTGCTAAATAGTTGAATCCGTTTTCGAGAGGGATATCCTTAACATCGTTATAAACTAAATTTTCTTTAGCATAAGAGTCTGAAGTTACTGTTTGAGTAGCAAAGCCTGAATTACCTAAACCAGTTATACTAGTTATAGGATATATATTATTGTTATTGGCAAAAGCGAAACGATTAAACACTATGTTATCCGTATTTCTTGCGGCAAAGTTCAAATTTGAACCTGTATAATCATCATGGGTTGGATAATTAGCCTCTGCTGTACCCCTCAAATCTACGCCTAAAACAAAACCCCTACCTGCATTGATTGCGACTGTAGGATCTGTTTCTGCGGTATTCAAGCGACCTATAATATTATTATCATAAGGAAACATTAAGAAATTCCACATAAAATAATCCGCTCGTATTGTTTCGAAGGGGCTACCCATACCTACAATACTACGTGTTCTCTCTGAAGCTGGTGTACCATCAAAGCTAGCTGGATCATCAAGAGCCAATTTTACTTCAACAACACCTAAGTCGTTCAAACTTGCTAGAGTTGTACCTGTCAAACCTCTGTTATAAGAAATCTTATTTGTACCTGGTGCTACATTTAGATGTGCAATAAGGGTAGAATTGGTTGCATTTACAGCAGAGCCATCAACAACATCACCAGCTGCCATCCTTCTTGAATCCAAAATCAACTTACCTTTAGTAAGTTTTAAATTCTGAACAGAAACTGCAACTTCTGGAGAAACTGTAACATGCTTATTATTTAAAACCTCTATATCTGGAAAGTTTATATAAGTCGCACCTTTTCGCACTGCAGAATAAGGAGTCAATGCGGTAGTTATATGTTGAGGTGCTACACCTGCAAACACAAACTTAGAATTAGACCCTGCGATATAACCCGTACCATCAGGCTGATACCCTGCAAAGACATTAGCACTACCAGATACTGGGCTAGCGTTTTGAATAAAATCGCCTGTTATTACAGTTTTCGACTTAGACAGATAAATTTCACTAACACTAGTAGCATCACCACCGACAACAAAATCACCTTTAACATACAAAACTGTCTTGGTGGTATCGGTAGAGACAATGCTCATCTTCCCCTTATTATAGAAGGTCTGCCCATTAGACACCAGCGGAATACTGGCTACCCCCAAAAGTACAAGAAATTTTACTTTCATATTATTTTTTCTAATTATCTATATAATTTAACACTCTCTAATTCTATCAAAAGAAAACAAACATAACTGAGGTGGATAAAATCTACACCTATGACGATTTTGACGCAAAGATAACAATTTACATTAAATACATAAAACCATATCTGTTAAATATTTTCAATATTAACCCAAATTAACAACAAAATCACCAAAACACAGACCAAAAGAAGTATACAACTAAACCTGCAACCTAGAATAAACAACCACCAATAGAAAAACTTGAATTAAATTACGCATACAATCTTATTGTCTGTGCAAAGATAGTGATTCAAGATTAAACACCCAAAAATTTAAACCCTAAATAGGGCAAACTTCTAAATAATTAACACTCTATAAATCAAATTGATTAGTAACCTATTTTTAAAAGAATCTGCAGAACATAGGTCAAACCTATTGTATAGATAAAATAAGGGGCGATAATCTATAAAACGTAAATACAATACGCCATTAAAATAAAAAATATGTACTTTTGACTTTTAAATAATCAATTATTAATTTGATTTCATTAGCATGTCAGCTTTGCTCTATTCGTTTTCAGAAATACTAAATAAAGTAAATCACAATGTAGAAACATTACGATTTGACTACAATACACAATCACTATTTGACCCCATCACTTACATTTTAGAAATAGGGGGCAAGCGGATTCGACCAGTATTGACTATACTTGGCTATAACTTATACAAAAGTGATGTAAACAAAGCGATGCCTGTGGCATTGGGTATAGAGATATTTCATAACTTCACCTTGTTGCACGATGACTTGATGGATAAAGCAAATAAACGAAGGGGCAAACCAACAGTCCATATCAAGTGGGATGATAACACGGCGGTTCTATCGGGTGATGCCATGCTTATTGAGGCATATAAAGAAATTGCTAAAACAAATGCAAACCATCTGCCCGAAACTCTATCCTTATTTTCGACTACTGCAACCGAGATATGTTGTGGACAACAATTGGATATGGAGTTTGAGAAACGGATGGATGTATCTATCGATGAATATCTGGAAATGATACGCCTAAAAACAGCGGTATTGCTGGGATGCTCGCTTAAATGCGGTGCTATGATTGCAGATGCCCCTGAAGAGGATGCAAATGCACTCTATCATTTTGGAATAAACATCGGAATCGCATTTCAATTAATGGACGATCTGCTTGATGTATACGGAAGTCCCGAAACATTTGGTAAAAAAACAGGCGGAGATATTCTTTGCAACAAAAAAACATATTTATTAATCACTGCTCTCCAAGACAAACGTGCAAAAGAAGAATTGACAAACTGGATAAATAAAACAGACTTTGATGAGCAAGAAAAAATTGACGCTGTTACCACCATATACAACAGATTAGAACTACCGAAGACTGCTAAAAGAATCATTCATACATATTACGAAAAGGCCATGGCATACCTTGATGTGGTAGACGTAACCGATGAACGAAAAAAAGAATTGAGATTATTCGCCGAAAGCCTAGAGTCTCGCAATTCGTAATATACAACCGCTCCATATTATTTATAAACAATGATAATAGATACTCATTCGCACATCTACGATGAAAGTTTTGACACCGACATTGTAGATGTAATTGATCGAGCCAAACGGTCTGACGTGGCATACATATTACTGCCCAATGTGGATACCGAAACAATTGCTCGTGTAAACAATTTAGCCGAAACATACCCTAACTATTGCATCCCCATGATGGGGTTACATCCTACAAGCGTAAGCCCCCATTGGGCTAAAGATTTGGAAGTTATACGAAAACAATTTTCGACACACAACTATATTGCTGTAGGTGAAATAGGTATGGATTTGTACTGGGACACTACGCTGAAAGACGAACAAGCGGCGGCTTTTGAAGAGCAACTAAGGTGGAGTATCGAGCTCGACTTACCTGTATCCATCCATTGCCGAAATGCAGTAAATGAAACAATTGACAGCATTAACAAGGTGGGTGCATCAAAACTACGTGGCGTTTTTCATAGTTTTGGGGGTAATGAAGATGAATTGCAACGAGCCATCGCCCTTTCTAATTTTTATATTGGTATAAATGGAACGGTTACGTACAAAAACTCAAACCTGCCAAGCATTCTAAAATTGACAGACCTATCACGGCTAATTATAGAAACAGATGCTCCGTATCTTCCCCCTGTTCCATACAGAGGGAAGAGAAACGAACCAGCATATATGACCTATATTGTAGAGAAACTATCAGCTGTTTTTGCATTACCTAGTCATGAAATAGAACGCATGACAACCCAAAATGCAAAAAAACTATACGCCCTACAATAAAGTGTGTGCAATCTAAACTGAGTTATTGTTGTGTCTTGAGTTTTGCAACTAAAGCATCGGCACAACGCTCGCCATCAATACCAGCAGACACTATTCCTCCAGCATAACCCGCACCTTCGCCACAAGGAAACAAGCCTTGTATCTCGATGTGCTCCATCGTATCCCTATCACGCAGGATGCGTACAGGCGACGAAGTACGACTTTCTACTGCCAACATAATGGCATCGTTTGTCAAATATCCTTTATAGGTTTTGCCTATTTCTGTTAAACCCTCGTGCAAACGTGTAGCTATAAAAGGAGGTAACCACGCATGTAAGGGCGACGAAACAATACCAGGTGCATAAGATGTAGGTGGTAAAACCTCGCTTTGCGTTTTATTCAGAAAGTCAACGATACCCTGAACAGGGGCTACCTGCCGTTTGCCTCCTGCAATCCATGCTTTCTCTTCTAAATCTTCTTGAAACTTGAGTAATGCCAATTCGCCATGGCAAGCATATTCGGGAAAATCATCAGGATGTATCTCTACCACCACACCCGAGTTAGACCACTTAGATCCTCGGTTCGATGGCGACATACCATTTACCACCAACTGCTTATCGCCACTAGCGGCTGGAACAACAATACCTCCGGGACACATACAAAACGAGTACACACCTCGTTTACCTGACTGAACTACAAAACTATATTCGGCTGCAGGTAAATAATCTCCCCTACCTTCGGGCGAATGGTATTGTATCTGATCGATTAGATGCACAGGATGTTCAACACGCACCCCCACAGCCAATCCTTTGGCTTCCATTTTAACTTTCTGATCGTGCAATTTATAATATACATCACGAGCCGAATGCCCTGTGGCTAAAATCACACAGCCCTCAAATACTTGCCCCCCATTGGTTACAACACCTTTAATCGCATTGTTTTCGATAATCAACGAGTCCATACGAGTTTCGAAATGCACTTCGCCACCCGAGTCAATAATCTGATTACGCATTTTCTCGATAATAGCAGGTAGTTTATCTGTACCTATGTGCGGATGTGCATCTACCAGAATATCTGTATTTGCTCCATACTGACAAAACACATTGAGTATTTTATCAACATTGCCTCTTTTCTTGCTCCGAGTATATAACTTACCATCCGAATATGCACCTGCCCCCCCTTCGCCAAAGCAATAATTAGATTCGCCATCCACAACATGATCTCGGTTAATCTTTGCCATGTCTTTTTTACGATCTCGCACCGATTTGCCTCGCTCTATCACGATTGGCTTTATACCCAACTCGATAAGGCGAAGGGCTGCAAACAGACCTCCTGGTCCTAAACCTACAACTATGGCTTGTGGGGCATTACCTACATGCGGATATATGGTTTCAACAAACCGAGTATCGGGTTCGTTTTCATTCACATACAACCTCACTCGCAAGTTGATTAGTATATTACGCTGACGAGCATCGATAGAGCGTTTCAGTATTTGAACAGCAACTATTTCTGACGCATCTACCTCTGCATTAGTTGCAGCTATTATCTTTACTACTTCTATGTTAGAAGCCTCTTCGGGGCTAACTCTTAAATCTATTTCTTTTTGCATACTACTGTAATAATGTATCGAAGTACAAAGATAAACGAAAATAAATACTTGAAACTAGTTATAAACCATCTCTATTACTAAGCTATACTTTACAATTAATTAGTATATTTGTAGTATACCTTAATTATTTTAGGATCATGATAATAGACAGTATCAAAAATTTGAAGAACTATTCTGGATTAAACCCCTTGTTTCCCAAAGCTATAGCATACATAAACTCGCTTGATTTTGCCAACCTTGCAATAGGAAAAGTAGAATTGGATGGCAAAAACATGTTCTCTATAATCAGCGAGAGTACACTAAAAACGTGCGAAAACGCTAAATTAGAAGTACACAACAACTATATAGATATACAGATACCTGTATCTAAAACCGAAGGTTTTGGATGGTCTCAACGAGTAGATGTATCAGAAGAGAAAGCCCCCTTTGACGAGGTTAAAGATATTCAGTTTTTTGAAGACAAATCGGCTTTGCAATTTAATCTTCCACCTAACAATTTTGTAATCTTTTTTCCGCAAGATGCACACGCACCTTGCATAGGCGAAGGAACGGTTACCAAAATCGTTATCAAAGTGAAAGTAAACTCTTAAAAAAAACAAATAAATATTAAACATATATAACTCGACATGAATTTATATCCTCTCAAATTCGACCCTATACTCAAATCTATTATATGGGGAGGTTCGGATATTTGTAAATTTAAAGGTATCACTCCTCAACAAGACGGTATAGGCGAAAGCTGGGAAGTATCGGGCGTGAACGACAATATCTCAGTGGTAGAAAACGGAAACCTGAAAGGCAAAAACTTACAAGATTTGATCGCAATATACAAAGACAGATTGGTAGGTAAGCACGTTTTTGATAAATTTGGTACTACGTTTCCCCTTCTTATCAAGTTTATTGATGCACGAGACAATCTGTCGATACAAGTACACCCCGATGATGAACTGGGGATGCAAAGACACAACTCGTTTGGTAAAACAGAGATGTGGTACGTTATCAATGCTACACCTGAGGCTTTTTTGTATTCGGGCTTCGAAAAACAATTGACTCCCGACAATTACGTTAAAAGCATAGAAGACAATACGTTTGTTGACTATCTTGCAAAACATACTGTAACGAAAGGCGATTCGTTTTTCTTACCCGCAGGCAGGGTACATGCCATTGGTGCAGGAACGTTTATTGCCGAAATACAGCAAACGTCAAACATTACCTATCGCATATATGACTACAACCGCACAGATGCTCAAGGAAATACCCGTGAGTTGCATACCGAGTTGGCAAAAGACGCTATAGATTATACAGTAAGCAAGGATTACCAAATAAGCTACAAGCACCAAGAGAACCAACCTGTACAATTAGAGTCGTGCCAATATTTTACAACAAATCTGCTCGAACTCGATAAACCTTTTGTACAAAACCACAGCAGTAAAGACTCGTTTATAATTTATATTTGCATGGATGGTGCTTGCGAAATAAAAGATGTGCATCACAATACAATTACGTTAAAGCAAGGCGAAACACTGTTAATTCCTGCTACTAATACAGGTAAAATAACAATTACACCTAAGTCTAAAGTTCAACTACTAGAAACTTACGTATAAATAACCAAACCATATAAGAATAAAGAGGTTAAACCAGATGGTCTACCTCTTTTTCTTGCTTATAGACACTAAACTAAAACGTGAAACGATGAAAAAAACACTACTAAGCGGATTGCTCTCGATCAGTTGTTTATTGCTAAATGCTCAATCGTTTAAAGTAGCCACTTACAATATACGGAACGAAAACACACACGATGTGGGCAATTTGTGGAAAGACAGGCTGCCTTATGTAGCTCAATTAATAACTTACCACAATTTCGATTTTTTTGGAGTACAAGAGGCGTTACCTAAACAGTTGATCGATTTGCAGGAATCACTCGCCAATTTTGCCTACTATGGCGAGGGACGGGATGGAAATAAACAAGGCGAACATGCTGCAATATTTTACAAAACAGACAAGTACATATTGATCGACAAAGGTGATTTCTGGCTTTCGGCTACCCCCACTATTCCATCCAAAAGTTGGGACGCACCTTGTTGCAATCGCATATGCACATGGGTACAATTAAAAGAAAAAGCATCGGGTAAAACATTTTTTGTTTTCAATGCTCATTACGATTACGAGAAAGACTATGCCAGATACCAAAGTAGCCTGCTTGTTATCAACAAAATAGCAGAAATAGCAAAAGACAAACCGGTTATATATATGGGTGACCTCAACGGTAGTATTAATGACGCGTGGTGCAAAGTTGTACACGAATCGGGTGTCATGCGGAATACGTATTTTGATTTAGATAAGCCCTACCAGAATAGTACATCCTACAACGCGTTTGGAAAACTAGAAACTCTTGATCGTGAAGACATGAAGTTGATTGAAGAGAAAAGCGTGATTGACCACATCTTCTTTAGTAAACATTTCGATACTAAAAAATGGGGCTTATTGACTGACACCTACAATATTGGCAAATTCCCTTCCGATCATTTCCCTGTACTTGTAGATGCAGTGTGGGCTGAGTAATACGATGCTCTGCTTAGAAGCTTTTGTGTACGATGTACTGTGTGCTGAGGCAAACCTCCCCTATCCAGTAGTTGATGTAATAGCTGAGGATATTGGATGCCACTTTTCAGAAAATAATCCTCAATCAGTAGCACTTTCGATTCTCTATTGGGAATCAGTTGATACAATACATACCAATCTTCGAGTGTCATAAAAGGAACCGATACACGCCCTACCTCAAAGCGGTGAGGCACATTAGCTTCGGCAAAATGATAGGTGTATACACTATTTGGGAGGTTTATTTTAAAGCCTGCCATGCAGTCAACCTCTACACCTGATAAATTATATTCAGCAAAAAAGTCGGTAGAATAAATCCCCGACTCCTCTTCTTGTCTTTTTTTTGATCCTAAAGCCAACAATACCTTGTTCAAGGCATCCATGTCCTGCATACGAGTCAGCACATCTATATCGGCTGGTTTTTTTTTAGCCAAACCGTATTGATGCAATAGAACAGATGCTCCAACTCCCCAAACAATGCCTGATTGGTTAAGAGAAGTGGTAATCTGCTCTAATACTGCTTGTAAGTTACAGTTCATTGGAGGTTTTTAATAAGCTCTAGCAAACACAACTCGTTGAGCCGAAGGCTTACCTGTAACCATACACACTCCCGATGTTTTATCCCCATCGATAGGTATGCAACGAATGGTAGCTTTGGTCTCGTTCTTTATCTTTTCTTCAGTTTCGGGTGTACCATCCCAATGAGCCATAATCAGCCCGCCATTTTCTATCTTTTCTTTAAACTCTTCATAAGTATCTACCGAGATCGTATTAGCAGCTCTAAAGTCGAATGCTTTTTTATAGATATTGGCTTGTATGTCGTCTAACAGATTTTTGATGTATACATCTAGGTTGTCGCACGATACGGTTTCTTTGGTCAACGTATCTCGACGAGCCAACTCTACGGTATTGTTTTCGAGGTCTCTTCCACCCATAGCCAAACGTACGGGTACACCTTTCAACTCGTATTCGGAGAATTTCCAGCCTGGTTTTTTATTGTCCGAATTATCGTATTTAACGGATATACCTGCTTTTTTAAGATCGGCAACTATACCTCCTACTTTTTGGTCTATCTGAGCCAATTGCTCTTCGCTACGATAGATAGGTACAATAACAACCTGAAATGGTGCTAACTTGGGTGGTAACACCAAGCCGTTATCATCGGAGTGCGACATTACTAAGGCACCCATCAGTCGGGTAGAAACGCCCCACGATGTAGCCCATACATATTCTTGTTTACCTTCTTTGTCGGCAAATTTCACATCAAAGGCCTTGGCGAAATTTTGCCCCAAAAAGTGGGATGTTCCCGATTGTAAGGCTTTCCCATCTTGCATCAACGCCTCTATGGTGTATGTATTTACGGCTCCTGCAAAACGCTCTGATGCCGATTTTACACCTTTCACCACTGGCATTGCCATATAGGTTTCGGCAAATTGGGCATATATCTCTAACATAAGCCTTGCCTCGTCTTCTGCCTCTTGTTGTGTGGC
>JBDLTH010000163.1:0-45387 GCA_039799165.1 Bacteroidota bacterium | reverse complement strand
TTCTATAAGGGAATTACGGGCGATAGTATCAATGTACTACTTGCAGCTGCGGCTTTTAACTTCAAAAGGAGGATGAACATCTACAAAAAGATACTTGCCCATATTATTGAAATAATACTGGAAAGTATGTTTTATAAATTATGTCCTAGTTCGACTTGTTAAGGGACGACTAGTTAACAAATACAGTCTATTTTTTGTAACTTTGCACCGCAAAACACAATTTCATGTCTGAAGAAAAAAATATAATTATAAAAGGGGCAAGGGTAAACAACCTGAAGAATATAGATGTTGAAATACCTCGCAACACGTTTATTGTAATTACAGGGCTATCAGGCTCTGGCAAATCATCCTTGGCGTTTGACACCCTATATGCTGAGGGACAAAGACGTTATGTGGAAAGCTTATCGTCCTATGCCCGACAGTTTCTTGGACGTATGAATAAGCCCGAGTGTGATTATATCAAGGGCATACCACCAGCGATAGCCATCGAACAAAAAGTAAGTTCACGCAACCCTCGTTCTACTGTGGGTACGTCGACCGAAATATACGAATACCTGCGTCTACTGTTTGCTCGTATAGGGAGGACGATATCACCAGTATCTGGCGAAATAGTGAAAAAACATCAGGTAAAAGATATTACCGATAAGATGTTGAGCTACCCAGAAGGAACTAGGCTAGTCATTCTCTCAACAATAATATTACGAGATGGTAGAAGTATAGAAGAACAACTTGATATTCTGCAAAAAGAAGGCTTCTCTCGGGTCGAAATCAAAGGTGAGTTTCAACGAATAGATGATCTCTTAGCCTCTAAAACGAACATAGACTCCTCTCAAACTTTATTAGTTATAGACCGGCTATCTAGCTCATCTGACAAGGCAAGCCTCAACCGCTTCTCGGAGTCAGTAGAAACTGCTTTTTTTGAAGGGGAAGGCGATTGTTCCATCAAATTTTATCTTGAAAATAAAACCGAAACATTCGAATACTCGAAGCGTTTCGAAGCCGATGGCTTGCAATTTCAAGAACCTACCGACATGATGTTCAGCTTCAACAATCCAGTAGGAGCCTGCCCACATTGCGAGGGTTTTGGGAAAGTATTAGGTGTCGATGAAGACCTAGTAATCACCAACAAACACCTATCGGTATATGATGATGCAGTAATATGCTGGAAAGGGGAAAAAATGAACGAATGGAAAAACGAATTTATACAATCGGTCATTAGCCGTGATTTTCCCATTCATCGCCCCTATTTTGAACTCACCGAAGCCGAAAAAGAACTGCTTTGGAAAGGAGCACCAGGGGTTGCAGGTATTGATGCGTTTTTCAGAATGCTCGAAGAAAATCAGTATAAAATCCAATACCGAGTAATGCTTGCCCGATACAGAGGCAAAACGGTATGCCCCAGTTGCAAAGGGGCTAGATTAAAGCCCGAAGCCTTGTATGTCAAAATAGGGGATAAATCGATAGCCGATTTGGTATTGATGCCTGTAACCGAGGTAAAGCAGTTTTTTGATGAACTAGCATTGAGTGATACGGATGCAGCTGTAAGTAAACGACTACTGACCGAAATAAGAAACAGGATACAGTTTTTAGTAAACGTAGGGCTTGGTTATCTTACTCTTAACAGACTATCCAACTCACTATCGGGGGGTGAAAGTCAGCGTATCAATTTAGCAACATCCCTAGGCAGTAGCCTTGTAGGCTCTTTGTATATATTAGATGAGCCTAGCATTGGTTTACACTCTCGTGATACTGACTTATTAATTAAAGTGTTGCGAGATTTGCAATCACTCGGAAATACCGTCGTTGTGGTAGAGCATGACGAAGAAATTATACGTGCTGCCGATTACATCATAGACATAGGTCCTAAAGCGGGACGGTTGGGTGGAGAGCTTATTTATCAAGGATCGATAGACAACTTAAGTAACAATTCGGATAGCTACACGGTTAAATACCTCAATGGTGAAGAATCGATAAACGTACCCACCACTAGACGTAAGTGGAATAACTATATAGAGGTGAAAGGGGCTAGACAAAATAATCTGAAGAATATAAATGTGAAGTTTCCACTTAATACGCTAACCGTAGTTACAGGTGTGAGCGGATCGGGTAAGTCGTCGTTAGTATGCGACGTATTTTACAATGCACTACAGAGGTATTATAAGGGCAGTAGCGATCAGATTGTACAATACAGCGAATTGGCTGGTGATCTCAAGCTCGTAAAAGGTGTGGAATTAGTAGATCAAAATCCGATTGGAAAATCATCGAGATCGAACCCTGTTACTTATATAAAAGCATATGATGAGATACGCAAATTGTTTTCGGAACAACAGTTATCGAAGCAAATGCTTTTTACGCCTGCGTTTTTCTCGTTCAATGTCGAAGGAGGACGTTGCGAAGAATGTAAGGGTGAAGGAAAAACGACCATAGAAATGCAATTTATGGCAGACATCACACTCGAATGTGAAGCGTGTAAAGGAAAACGTTTTAAACTAGAAGTGCTTGAGGTAAAATACAAGGGGGCTAATATCCACGATATATTGGATATGACGGTAGACCAATCGGTCGATTTCTTCTCTCAAGGAACGTCAAACACCGAAAAGAAAATAGTTAAACGCCTCAGAACCTTGCAAGATGTGGGCTTAGGTTATATAAAAATGGGGCAAGCCTCATCAACCCTATCAGGTGGCGAGAATCAACGAGTAAAACTCGCTTCGTACCTTGGCGAAGAGAAAGCTGAACCTACTTTGTTTATCTTTGATGAGCCTACCACAGGCTTACACTTTCATGATGTGAAAACATTACTAGCTGCTTTTGACGCACTTATACAACGAGGGCATACTGTTGTTATCATTGAGCATAACATGGATGTTATAAAATGTGCCGATCACATTATTGACATTGGTGCAGAAGGGGGTAAAGAAGGGGGTAATTTAGTATTTGCAGGCACACCTGAAGACCTTATAAAAGTACCAGCGTCGTATACAGGTCATTTTTTGAAAGAAAAGATCCTTTTTTCTTAAATAATGAACCCTAAAAGCTTTGTCTAGCTTTTAGGGTTCACCTTAAAATAGGCTAGTGCCTATTTATTTCATAGTTCCAAAGTAGTCTTATTTGGTTAGTTTTTTGATAATCTCAATAATTTCTTGACCTGCACATTCGGCCTCTTGCATTGTAGAAGCTTCTGAATAAATACGGATAATGGGTTCAGTATTCGACTTACGCAGATGCACCCACTTGTCTGGAAAATCAATTTTTACACCGTCAATATCAGTAACTTCATGCGATGCAAATTTTTCTTTTACAGCCTCTAATATGGCATCTACATCAATACTCGGAGTCAATTCTATTTTTTGCTTTGCAATATAATATTCAGGATAAGTTGCCCGTAATGCACTTACGGTTGTTTTTTCATGAGCCAAATGGGTCAAGAACAAAGCGATACCAACTAACGCATCTCTTCCGTAATGACTTGCTGGATATATAATACCACCATTGCCCTCACCTCCAATGACAGCATGTGTTGCTTTCATTTTTTCGGTAACATTTATTTCTCCCACTGCTGTTGCATTATATTGCATACCATGTTTAATGGTTACATCACGTAAAGCTCGGCTCGAACTAAGGTTAGACACGGTATTACCGGGTGTGTGTTTCAATACATAATCGGCAACAGCAACAAGCGTATATTCTTCGCCAAACATGTTTCCTTTTTCATCAACAAGGGCTAATCTATCAACATCTGGATCGACTACAATACCTACATTGGCTTTGCCCGACTTCATAAAGGATGCTATTTCGGTCAAATTTTCGGGTAATGGTTCAGGATTATGAGCAAAATCACCCGTAGGATCACAATTTAAACCTACAATATGATGAACACCGAGAGCATTCAACAGTTTAGGTACAATAACGCCACCTACCGAGTTTACACAATCTATTGCTACACTAAAATTAGCGGCTTGTATAGCGGCTACATCTACCAGTTTCAAGTCCAAAACAGCTTTGATATGGGCATCTGTATAATCTTTAGTAGACACTTTTCCTAAATGATCGACATCGGCAAATACAAAATCTTCGGCTTCGGCAATTCTTAATACCTCTGCACCTTCGTTTGCATTGAGAAACTCGCCCTTTTCGTTCAACAGTTTTAAGGCATTCCATTGACGTGGATTATGACTTGCTGTAAGAATAATACCTCCGCAAGCCCCTTCCATGGTTACAGCCAGCTCGGTAGTAGGGGTTGTTGCTAAACCAATATTTACAACATCAAAACCTATGCCCATCAATGCTCCTACAACCACTTGTTCCATCATTGCACCCGATATGCGTGCATCTCTACCTACTACAATTGTATTGCTCGATACCGTTTTGCTCCTTTTTATAAAAGTAGCATAAGCTGATACAAATTTAACAGCATCAAGCGGGTTCAATCCTTCGCCAATATGTCCACCAATTGTTCCTCTAATTCCTGATATAGATTTTATTAAAGACATTACTATATTATGTTAGTTTATGATTCGAGTATATTCTAATTCACCATAATATATGGTTCGATAGGTTGTTGACTGATAGGTAGAGCCTGTAGCGGTATTAAAAGGCACAATCAGTTTAACAATCGCCCCCTCACCAACATAACGGAGGGGTATCGTGATTCCAGGAGACAAATAGCTGTAAGCATATGTACTTTGGGTGGTTTTGTAAGTAGACTGAACACCATACTTAAATTGGAGATATTGTGGATATGCAAAATCGGTGCTGCTAACAGTATCTGATGTTGCAGTAGGCAATGTCATGGTCTGCCTAAACCTACAATATACATCTGCTCTATTATCGGTATTGGCACGTTTACCATTTCCAGAATCTACTACATGGATGTAAACACCGCTGGCATCTAAATAAAACTCGTTGCTTTTGAAAACTCCATTAGCTGGATACTTATCCAAAACAACAATGTTATGGTCTGCAATAAAGCCATTAATCAATTTTCGTTCGTTTTTTACTTTATCTGCATAAGATTCACTCTTACTACATGCTCCGAAAAACAAACTTATACCTGCAACAAAAACAATTAGTGCAACTATTTTCTTCATTTTTTATCTAATTTATGCTTGTTATCTATTAGTAATGCCGAGTACTCGGGCAAGGCAGCCTCAAAAAGCTGTATGGCTGCATCAAGCGTTCCATAAAACTCGCCTCCTGCTGCATTTCTATGACCTCCTCCGTTAAAGCACTTGGTGGCAAAAGTATTACTCGGAAAATCGCCTTGCGAACGAAACGATATTTTGACCATGCCTTGATCTTCTCGTAAAAATGCGGAAAAGGTAACTCCTTTTATATTTAAGGGTAAGTTTGCAAAACTTTCGGTATCTCCTTTTTGCGAATTAAATCTGCGTTGCTCGGCTTCGCTTAACCAAAGTAATGCCACCCCTAATTCTTCAAATATTTTCATTCGTTCAGACAGTATGTAGCCCATCATACGGTATCTGTCTGCCGTATATCCGTGATACACATTGGAGTATATTTTATCTTTATCGATACCTTTTGTTAACAATTGTCCGATAATAGAATAAATAGCAGGATCGTTAGAATTGTAGGTAAATGCTCCAGTATCTGTCATCATACCCATATAAATAGCTTCTGCCGACGATTTGGTGAGAGCTTCAAAATCGCCCATACGACAGATCAATCTAAAAATAAGTTCGCTTGTTGATGATATTTCGGGATGAGAAATGGTTACATCACAAAAATCGGCTGGGTAAGGATGATGATCTATCAGCACTTTCTTTGCCTTTGATGCTTCGACTGCATTAGCTACATTTTTAATCCTGCTCAATACATTGAAATCTAAACAAAAGATCAAGTCTGCATCAGCAATCAGCTTTTCCGAAAATTCAGCGTATTTTTCGTGAATCAATATATCTTTAGCTCCCTTTACCCATTTCAAGAAATAAGGAAATTCATTTGGAACTATCACATTCACTTCTAACCCTAGATTGATTAAATAATGATACAAACCCAATGACGACCCAATAGCATCTCCATCAGGAGATACATGTGTTATAATCACGGCTTTGTCTGCCTTGTCAAGTAATTCCTCAACTTTCGTTATTTTTTCTTGATGAATTATTTTTGTGAACATTTAGGTGTATTATATAATAATTATGCCATTTTTATTTAACAAAAAAATGTTTTAGTTCTGGCTGTTTCTTCAAATTAATAGACAGATCGTTATGTACCCTATCTTACATAAAACGAAACATTGCAAAAATACTAAAAAAATATCCGTAATGTTCCATTCTTTGCTACATCATAGTAAGGAATTCGTAATTTTTCACATTCATGTATTAATCTCTTCTGACTCTTTGTTGATAATGAACTGTCTAATATAACTCTTTTTATATTAAACTTTTGGCTCAACGAATACATCGATATAGCATTATCGTGTGCTAGGTGTAAATAATCGACATCGAACTTGCTAGTTGTTACAGACTCTTTCCAAGTATCTTGCACTAACAGAATGTATTTTTTAGAATTGAGCCAAATCAGTTTGTTTGTATCCAATTCATTTATGTCAAATCGATTATACCCAATCCAATAAGTCAAAAAGACAGTGCGTGGTTTGCGGTAAATAGTCAATGAATTTCTTTCATCAATCCGAGAATAGATACCTGTAAAAATCAAAAGTAAAGAACAGGATAAAACTACGATTAAGGCTCTCGATTGTTTATACACCACAAAAAAGAATAGCGAAGCAGTCAATATCCAAATTAGAAAAACACTAGACAATGATATTTTGACATTTTCGACTTGAGCTAAGGGCAGATCTTGGAAAAACGAAGTAATGCGAAGAATAAGTTGTACAATGAATTCGTAAAACGGGGTACATAAGGGCATCACAATAGCATATAGGGGTGGTACTAAAACACACAATATCGCAATCAATCCGATAGCTAAAGACACATACATAGCTACTGTAACCAGAGGAATAATCAAAAGATTAGTTGCGAAAAAATAGCTGGGAAATGCACCAAAATAATACAAGCAAAGGGGGAAAACACCTAGTTGAGCTATGACCGAGATGGATGCAATGCTTACAAAATAATTAATCACTTTATTCTTAACCGAAAACCTTCTGGAGAATAGGGGCATGAGGACAAGCATGCTAAAGACTGCGACAAAACTAAGCTGAAAGCCGATGTCAAACAACTGAAAGGGATTCCAAACCAGCATCAGAAAGGCTGTTGCAAAAAATGTATTATACGAATATGCTTTCAACCCTACCAATTGTGCGATGCAATACAACGACAGCATAAAACCTGCCCTCACGGCGGAAGGGGGCAAACCGATGAGAAAGACATACACCCACAGTAATACCAACACAAGAATAAGTTTTAACCTCTCGAACACTCTACCGTGAGGCATAAAACCCAATAGAAACAAAATACTAAAGTAGATAATAGCTACGTGCATGCCACTCACTGCCAGAACATGGGTAGTACCCGCAACTCGGAAAGACGAAACAATGTCTTCAGACAAATCGCCAGTATACCCTAATGTGAGTGCGGCAAACATAGCATAGCCATCAGTACCTAAATCTAATGATTGGTATAGCGATAGTATAGCTTGACGACACTTGACTGCCTCAACATCTACACGAAACGATGTGTTTTGGATATGCTCCCATCTGTCCGATGGTACAAATACAAAGCCTGCATATCCTTTTGTATACATATAATGTGCATAATCGAACTCACCTGCTGATGGTATACTTTCAAAAGCCTGTACTTTTGCAAAAAACTCAAAACAATCGCCTACATCAAGTTTGGGTATAGACGCATCGTTGTTGAAATAGCAAATTATCTTTTTCTTGTTATCAATCAGCTCTACCGTATAAGCCGTAGACATGGGTTTATCTTGTGGTATGTCAATAACCCTTACCCGATAGGTTTGATGAGCATCGGGAAATGAAAAATTGGAAATTTGTTGTCTGATACCCGTAGAAAAAACACCGAGGCAAAACAGAAATATAAATGCTCCCAATCCAAACAGCCACCGTAGATCAAACTGCTTTTTGGGTGCGATAAAATAAGAAAAGAGCATAACACTCAATCCTATAAACAAGGGTATTACACCCCATGTACACATGTCGAAATAATACTGTACAACTATACCTGCAAGCAAGGGCAACAATAAGCGAAAAAACGGTATGCGTTGCATTGTATCCATACCCTTATGTGTGCAATGAAATTGGTATTAGTTACAAATTTTTCAGCTCTCTAATCATTTCGGTTGGATTAGATGCCCCAAAAACAGCATTTCCTGCAACCAATACATCTGCACCAGCATCGAGCAAGCGTTTTCCTGTTTGTAAGTTTACACCCCCATCTATTTCGATCAAAGTAGACAGATTACGGCTTGTAATCATTTTTTTGAGGCGATCGACTTTTGATAGCGAATGCTCAATAAATTTCTGTCCTCCAAAACCTGGGTTTACTGACATTATCAATACCATGTCTATATCGTGTAGTATATCCTCGAGTACTTCGACTGGTGTATGTGGATTGAGTGTTACGCCTGCTTTCATCCCAGCATCGTGTATTGCAGCAATCGTTCGATGCAGATGTGTACACGCTTCATAATGTACAGTCATCATATATGCACCAATATTTTTTACTTCTTGAATAAACTTGTCAGGATTCACAATCATCAAATGCACATCCAATGGTTTTGTGCTTATCTCATTTACTTGCTTCAAAATCGGAAAACCAAATGAAATATTAGGCACAAATACGCCATCCATCACATCGCAATGAATCCAATCGGCAGCACTATTATTTAACATTTCAACATCTTTTTGTAAATTCAAAAAATCAGCAGAGAGAAGAGATGGGGATATCTTATGATTCATAATTATATAACTTTATTGATCTTGGTTACAAAGATAACAAAACCGCCTTATCCCTGTACAGAGATGAGGCGGTTACTTTTCTAATTCTGAAGCCTCAAACTAATTCATATTAGCTGCATTAAAGGTCTCAGGTAGCGATGGCTCAACAAAATAGCTCCGAGCAAACATCTTCAAATAGTCTAGTGTCTCTGAAGAAGGCTCTTCACCTTTTTGCCTTAATACTTTTTCATCGGTTTTTACATAAGTAGAATTTTCATCCATAGGCTATTTTTAAGATTTATGATTATTGTACAATTACTAAACGCATATTTTAATGTATTAGTATATATCTTTTAGTTTTAATTCGAAAATTTAATTTTACACCTCCCGATTCCACAACCATTCAAATTTATACAATAAATCCGTCTTGTCAGCCTTACTGTGTAAGGCTATTATAGTTTAGCAAAGGATTCAATAATTTGGATAAATAAAAAATAATGTGTCTGAACAGTCGTATTTTTATCAAATTTCCAATATATTTATATGTTTCGCAAGATTGGCACATTAAAAATAGAACGACCTAAAGAATATAAACCATGAAAAAAGCAATATGCTCATTACTTTTACTCTGCTTTCTATTACCTACAATCTCATCTCAAAACAAATACACCTTTGAAATAAAGGACGGACATTTTATGTTGAATGGTAAACCTACACCTATTATTTCGGGCGAGATACATTATGCACGCATACCTCATCCATACTGGAGGCATCGACTTCAAATGCTAAAAGCAATGGGACTAAACACAATTGCAACTTATGTGTTTTGGAATGCGCATGAGGCAGAATTAGGAAAATGGAATTTTGAAGAAGAGCGAAACTTGGGACTTTTCCTCCAAACGGCACACGAAGAGGGTCTTATGGTTATACTGCGCCCAGGGCCTTACGCATGTGCCGAGTGGGAGTTTGGTGGTTATCCGTGGTGGCTTCAAAATATAGATGGTCTTGAATTGAGAAGAGACAATCCTCAATTTCTCAAATATACCGATATGTATCTAAAACGCTTATTTCAAGAAGTTGGTAAATATCAAGCCACAGCAGGAGGGCCAATAATAATGGTGCAAGTAGAAAACGAATTTGGCTCTTATGCCTCTCAACGAAAAGATATTGCGCTTGAAGAGCATAGAACATATAATGCCAAGATAAAAGATCAGCTCATAGCAGCAGGTTTTAATGTTCCACTATTTACATCTGACGGCACCTGGTTGTTTCAAGGTGGGTCTATTGAGGGTGTACTGCCTACTGCCAATGGAGAAGGCAATATAAGCAACCTAAAAACAGCGGTCGATAAATATCATGGAGGAAAAGGTCCTTACATGGTTGCCGAATTTTACCCCGGATGGTTGGCTCATTGGGCAGAACCCCACCCTCGCATAGAGCCTACAACAATAGCTATGCAAGCAGAAGAATACCTCAAACACAACATTTCGTTTAATCTGTACATGGCACATGGAGGTACAAATTTTGGTTTTACAAGTGGTGCCAATTACAACAAAGAGCATGATATTCAGCCCGATCTTACGAGCTACGACTATGATGCACCTGTGAGCGAAGCTGGATGGCAAACACCTAAATACGATTCGCTTCGAAATGTGATTAAACGATATGCTCCGTATTCTATACCTGAAGTACCGAAAGCCTTTTCTTTGATCGAGATACCATCAATCAAAATGAATCGTGTTACCGACCTTCTTGGCTTTGCTCAGAAACAAGATAAAACACAAGGAAACAAAGCTTTGACCTTCGAAGAGCTCAATCAAGGACATGGTTATGTACTATACACTCGCCACTTTAATCAGCCAATTAACGGTGTTCTCGAAATAGCAGGTCTGCGTGATTATGCTATTGTGTATGTGGATGGCGAAAAGGTAGGAGAGCTAAACCGATATTATCAGAACTATTCAATTGACATCGACATTCAATTTAATTCGACTCTTCAGATTTTAGTTGAGAGTATGGGACGGATCAACTATGGTGCAGAAATTGTACATAATAAAAAAGGGATTATCAGTCCAGTAAAGATAAACGATATGGAAATTGAGGGGAATTGGAATATGTATAAATTGCCAATGGATAAATGTCCTGATCTCAATAATTTTGCTCAATCAGACATCTTACACATCACACAAGCTACAAAAACCGAGAGATTGAAAGGAAAACCTTTAGTGTATGAAGGCTCTTTTGAGCTAACTGAAACAGGTGATACTTTTCTAAACATGAGCGAATGGGGCAAAGGTATTGTTTTTATAAATGGCAAAAATATAGGACGTTACTGGAATATTGGCCCTCAACAGACCCTTTACATCCCAGGGGTTTGGCTTAACAAAGGGGTGAATAAAATAACAGTATTCGAACAAAAAAACGATGCGTTTCATACCGAATTAAAAGCGACCAAGACCCCTGTTTTAGATGACCTTAGAACTCAGTGATAAACAATACTCATGACCATAGTACATCGAATTAAGAAAAACAATTGATATATCTTATAAATAAATGTATATTTTTGTAAACAGATAATTTACAGTTACAAAGATATGTTGGATACAGATAAAAGAGCATTTATTGCTATTGCAGAAGGAAAAGAAATCTGCTTGAATCCCAAGATGGCAAATCGTCATGGATTAGTTACAGGTGCTACAGGTACAGGAAAAACGGTTACTTTACAAAATCTAGCTGAAACATTCAGCCAAATGGGTGTTCCTGTTTTTGCTGCCGATATAAAAGGTGATTTGTCGGGGCTAGCCAAGACTGGAGGCAATAAAGAAAGTGTGGTCAAACGCATCGAGTCTTATCAGCTGAAAGAAAAAGGATTTGAATTCACGTCATATCCTATCCAGTTTTGGGATGTATTTGCGGAACAAGGTATACCTGTGCGTGCATCTATCTCGGATATGGGATCTCTTTTATTGAGTCGTTTACTTACGCTTAACGATACACAAAGTGCGGTTTTAAGTATCATTTTTAAAATAGCAAAAGATGAATCTTTAGATTTAATTGATCTAAAAGATTTACAAAAAATACTAGAGTATGTAGGCAACAACGCCAAAGAGTTTACAACCAATTACGGAAACATTTCAGCTGCTAGCATAGGGGCTATACAACGGGGGCTACTTCAGCTAGAACAAGACGGAGGTACCCATTTCTTTGGAGAGCCAATGCTCAATTTAGACGATCTTATACAAACAGAAGGCTACAAAGGTGTAGTAAACATACTGGCTGCTGACAAGCTGATGAATTCGCCCAAAATTTATTCTACCTTTTTGGTGTGGATGATGACCAAACTGTTTGATGTACTACCCGAAGTTGGTGATTTGGAAAAGCCAAAATTAGTCTTTTTCTTCGATGAGGCACATCTGCTTTTTAATGATGCACCCAAAGCATTGGTAGATAAAGTTGAACAAGTTGTACGCCTAATTCGCTCAAAAGGGGTAGGGGTTTATTTCATCACACAAAGCCCTGCCGATATACCTGATACTGTTTTAGCACAATTGGGCAATCGTATACAACACGCTTTGCGTGCTTATACACCTAAAGATCAGAAAGCTCTAAAAGTAGCTGCACAAAGTTTTAGAGCTAATCCTAGATTCGATACGGAAACAGCTATTTCTGAGTTAGCCACTGGCGAAGCATTAGTCTCTTTTCTGGACGAAAAAGGAGCTCCTTCACCTGTCGAAAGAGCTTTTGTGCTCCCTCCTCAGGCTCAAATAGGTCCTATAACCACAGAAGAACGAAAAGCCTTAGTAACAGGCTCTGTCCTTTATCGATATTATGGTGAAACAATTGATAGAGAATCGGCTTACGAGATATTAATGGGACGATTAAATACCATTCAGCAACAAAAGGATGCAGAAGACCAAGCCAAACTAGATGAAAAAAATCGTAAAGAGCAAGAAAAGATAGATAAGGCACAAGAAAAAAACGATCAACAAGCGGCTAAGCAACGGTCAAAATTTTGGGGTACATTGGCTACAACTCTTGTAGTACCCATCGCCAAACAAGTAATAAGCTCTTTATTTGGAGCAAAAAAAAGAAAATAAGCATATTACATAAAACAGCTAATCTATTATAGATTAGCTGTTTTATGTTTGTTAGATGAGCACAAACTGATTACTTCAAGATCACCAATACCCCTTTAGCTCCATGTGCACCTACCACCAAAGACTGCTCTATGTCGGCAGTTTTGGATGGTCCTGAAATAAATATACCAAAACCATACTGGTTAAAGGTGATTTGATCGTATGCTTCGTGCATATTGTTCACAATCTTCGTTTTGTCAAGTATAATAACCACATATTCGGCTATAAAGTAGATTACTTTCTCTTTTACATTCTGCGGTATCCATATACATCCGTTCTCGGCAACACCCAACTCTCCTTGTATTACGGCAAGCTCTATACCATTTAAGCTGTGAGGGCTGTCAACATCGTCGGGATTGATGGTGGCAATACGTACTTCGGGCA
This sequence comes from Bacteroidota bacterium, assembly GCA_039799165.1. Lineage (GTDB taxonomy): Bacteria > Bacteroidota > Bacteroidia > Bacteroidales > Dysgonomonadaceae > Dysgonomonas_A. The sequence continues at coordinate 31,980 of JBDLTH010000163.1, read as the reverse complement.
AGTTAGATGCTATGTCTTTTGCATCAGGATAATATGTTCTGATGGTCTCATTTATATCCGCACCTTCTGCTAACACAATGGCATCTCCACCTACAAGCTTCGACATTTCGATAAATTTATCTAACTTGCTGTCATACGTTATACCCGCTATATCGAAAGCGGGCATATCGTATTTTTCGTGGATATTTTGTTTTATCTTGGCTAAAATTTCTTCCTGTTTTTTCATCGCTCTCGTGTTTTGTGTCATTGTTTTTTTACTTTACCCTTTCTCCACATCGAATTAAATGATTCGCTAGGAAACTTGGGTAGTTCACGTCCTTTACCCCAATCATTTAAGCCATTGTATAGCATAAAACGAGGTAGCTTGTTTGCAATAGGTGCTAGCTTTAATCCAGTTCGGTACAAACTGGGATGTGTAAATAGATACTTCATTGCTCCCGAAAGTCTTTTCTTCATTGGGTCTGCCTTTCCTAACGAGTCAAGATCTTGTCTCCAGCGATAAATCTGATCGGCAAGATCTATTTTTACAGGGCATACATCATTACACGAATAGCAAAGCGAGCAGGCTGATACATTGTCTGAATACTCTTTGGGGTTCTTCAACATCCCCAAGTTGATACCAATAGGACCTGGTATAAAATAGGTATACGAGTAACCTCCACTACGTCTGTATACAGGACATGTATTCATACATGCTGCACAGCGTATGCACTTAAGGGTTTGTATATGGTCTTTATTACCAATAATATCGCTTCTGCCATTGTCTACAATAATTACGTGCATTTCGCAACCTTTGCGTGGTTTACGAAAATGCGATGTATAGGATGTTACAGGCTGACCTGTTGCTGAACGTGCCAATAGACGAGTATATACGCCCAATGATTTGTGATTCGGGATAATTTTTTCGAGCCCCATAGACACAATGTGCACTTTGGGTAAGGATGTACCCATATCGGCATTTCCTTCATTGGTACACACAACTACATCGCCTGTTTCGGCAACGCCAAAGTTAGCCCCTGTCATACCCGCATCGGCAGTCAAGAACTCATCTCGCAAATGCTGACGTGCGGCACGTGTTAGATAAGTGGGATCGCTATTGCCTTTTTCTGTGTTTAATTTATTTTCAAACAGTTTACCCACTTCTTGCCTTTTCAGGTGTATAGCAGGCATGACAATATGGCTAGGTGGCTCATCCATTAATTGCAAGATGCGTTCCCCTAAATCACTTTCAACTACATTTATACCTTTGCTGATAAGGTAAGGATTGAGATGACACTCCTCGGTAAGCATCGACTTGCTTTTCACTAGCTTCTTAGCATTACTTTTAACCAGTATATCATGTACAATGTCGTTATGTCCTTGTGCATCTTTAGCCCAATGTACAATCACTCCGTTAGCCTCTGCGTTTTTGGCAAATTGTGCAACATACTCATCTAAATGACTAATGGTGTGCATCTTTATTTTACTGCCTAATTCCCTCAACTGCTCCCATTCGGGAATTTGCATGGCTACGTTATCTCTTTTGACACGTACAAACCAAAGGGTTTCGTTGTGCCACTCTTCTTGCTCTTTGTTCGATATAAAACGGCTGGCTGCCTCTGCATGTTTTGTACTCATAATCCTGCGGCTAATATTTGAACAACATGAATAAACTTGATGGGTAGTTTTTCTCTACTCACCACTCCTTGCATATGCATCAAGCACGAGCTATCTGCACCTGTAATATATTCAGCACCTGTTGCCATATGGTTTTTTACCTTGTCTTGCCCCATACACACCGATACCTCTGGTTCTTCGACTGCAAACATACCTCCAAAACCACAACACTCGTCTACTTTTTGAGGTTCAAACACCTGTATGCCTTCTATCTTAGCTAGTAAATTTTTTATTTTTGAGTAACGAGGTGTGTTTAATTCGCTGGCTGATGACAAGTGCAATTCTCGTACACCATGACAGCTGTTGTGTATACTGACTTTGTGTGCAAATTTGCCAGGTAGTTTGTCGACCTTTAACACATCGTGCAGAAATTCACACAAATCATATACTTTACTACTCGTTTGGCAAATATGTCCGCCCTTCTCTAGTATTTTGGGGTAACTATACTTCATAAATGCGGTACAACTAGCCGATGGGGATACGATGTAGTTGTATTGTTTAAACAGTTTTTCGAACTCTTCAGCCAAAGGTAAGGCCTCGTCTTCAAAGCCTGCATTTGCCATTGGTTGCCCACAACAGGTTTGATCTACTGGGTAGTCTACATCAACACCCAAGTGTTTGAGCAATTTATAAGATGCAACACCAACCTCTGGGTAGATGGCATTGACATAACATGGTATAAACAGTCCTACTTTCATAGTATATAGATTTTAATAGTTTGTGAAATTTAGAATAAGAGACTTCCAAATAACTTAGGTGCAAAGTATACCACAAGCCCTGTGATAACAATATAGCCTAAAGCGTAAGGGATTGCTTTTTTCATAATTTCACCTTCTTGACCTTGTTGACCACACGATGATGTTGCAACGGCTATACTCTGAGGCGAAATTATTTTACCTCCAGTAGCTCCTGCGGTATTGGCAGCAGACAACCAACTATTGTCTACACCAATATTACTGGCAACATTTGATTGCAGTTTTCCAAACAATATATTAGATGAGGTATCACTGCCTGTGAGGAATGTACCTAAACAGCCAATGGTGGGAGCAAAAAGAGGATAAAAGGCACCTGTTACAGTAGCTAAAGCTATACCTAGCATGTAGATCATGCCAGAAAAGTCCATCACTGAAGACAAAGCAATAAGGCAACTAACCGTGATAATGGTTTTTTTCTGTAATTTTAATACCTTCAATAACAATTTGAACAGTTCTCCAACTTTTGCTCCTTGCAACAATCCACCAAGCATAGAACCCATAAATAATAGTACGCCTGCATCAATAAGAGAAAACTTAACAGCTCTGGCTTTTACCGAACCACTCACTGCATCTAAGATGTTAAAGTTGATAGCATATGATACGATGGGGTCTAATACTTTCTTTAAAGGCAATAGGGGACTGGTAAGGATAACTAGAAACAAGATTAAGCCATACACACTCCAAGCATTGAGTATCTGCCCAGTAGTTCGTTTTTCAAATTTAGATTGCAATTCTTTATCTTCCTCGCTAGCTGTCAATTTAGCATAAATAATGATGGTTATAATAGATGCTAAACTACCTGCAATTGCAGGGGTTTCAGCTCCCATATATCTGGCCGACAGATATTGTGTAGCCAAAGATACTGTACCTACAATAGCACTTATCAATATGTTCTTTGGTAATGCTTTTACTCGAGAATCGGTCAAAAACATAAGAACGAAGGGAATGATATACATCAAAAGAGACAGTTGAAGAACAACATGAACGCTCAGAATCTGCACATTATCAATACTAGCTTGCTCTGCTAATACCTTTACTGGTGTGCCAACTGCACCAAAAGCTGTAGCCACACTATTGGCTATAAGACTCACGACTGCCGAAAAAATGGGTTTAAATCCAAGGCTTATCAATATGGCTGCAGGGATAGCTACTGCTGTACCAAAACCTGCCATACCCTCGAGCAATCCACCAAAGCCCCAAGTAAGCAATAATACTTGAATACACTTATCTGACGATATGGTTGTAAACTGCTCTTTTATAATATCCATTTTGCCTGTATGTACTAATACATTATAGCTAAAGATTGCCATAATGATAATAATCAATATCGGAAAAATGGCTTTGAGAACGCCATAAATAACAGAAAGGCCCATGTCGGAAACGGGAAATTCGAAAATCACAAGCCCAATGAGTACAGATGATGCTAACGTAATTGCAGCACTTTTGTCTCCTGACAGTTTTAAAAAACCCAAAAGAACAATTAATAATACAACTGGAACGCTTGCAAAGAATACGAGTTTCCATAATGAGTCTGAATCAGCCGAAAGCATTACAGACAAGGAATAAGAGTTAAGTAGCAAATTCATGGTTGACTTCCTTTCTATTTGTTATTTTATAAATATAATTTCAAAAGAGTGTATTGTGGAAATAAGTTTCGGTGCAAAATATGAAAAATTATTGAATTTTATCTAACAACTGATAAAGACTTTTTTTAATTTATGAAAAATAAGAAGAAACTATTCTACATCCAATGTAAAAAAACAAAAATAGCCCTTTATTTAAAAGGGCTATTTGTATTGTGAGTAGGGATCAGTTTACTCTCGTAATCTGACCACTGTTGTAAAAGTTAATAATATTGATGGCAACCTCCCGTTGCATATCGTGTCGTCCTTCTATCGTTTGTGTCCCTGCATGGGGTGTTAGCACCACATTGTCCAAAACAAGAAAATCAGGATTTATCTTCGGTTCGGTTTCGTATACATCCAATCCAGCACCAAAAATTCGTTTTTGCTGCAATGCTCTAATCAATGCCTTTTCATCAACCGTAGATCCTCGTGAGGTATTGATAAGAACAGCGTTTGATTTCATCTTACGTATTGCCTCATCATTGATAATATGGTACGTATCGGAAGTTGCTGGTGCATTAATCGAAATAAAATCTGATTGAGACAACAATTCGTCAAAACTGACATAGGTGGCATTGTATTGTTGTTCAATATCTTCAGAAACCCGATTGCGATTGTGATAAATAATCTGCATACCCGAGGCTACGGCTCTACGAGCGACAGACTGCCCGATGCGTCCAAACCCCAGTATGCCCAATGTTTTTCCATAAATAGCAACCCCGGGATTGTCATATATGCCCCACCCAACACCTTGTGGTGTACGCAATTTATTATTGTAAAAACCAATTTGACGTGCAACAGCATTTAACAGACCAAAACACAATTCGGCAGTAGGTTCAAGTACCGAGTTAGGTGTATTGGTTACTACAATCCCTCTTTCAGCAGCATAAGCCACATCAATATTATTGTAACCTACGCCAAAATTAGCAATTAGCTTCAGCTTTTTAGCTCTGTCTATAATATCTCTATCTGTTTGAAAACTAAAATTAGGTATAAACACATCATAGTCTTCTATCAACTCAAGTATTTCTTCTTTCTTGAAACGATCTTTAACTGGATAGGTTATACTAAATTGATCTTCCAAAATACTGAATGGCTCATGATGAAAATGATGACCCGAAAGAATTTTCTTTTTCATAATCCCGTTTTTTTACAAATAAGGCTGTTTGTCAAAAAGGCAAATCGTCAGCACTGTCTCCACCAAAGTCTACAGGGGCAGGGGCAGCTTGTTGAGGGTAAGATGCAGGGGGAGCTGCGGCATAACCATCGGTTGCCATTGCTATATCTACCTTCCATGCTTTTACATCGGTATACCAACGTCCGTTGTATTCTCTACTTTCTACATCAAACGATATATCAAGAATGTTCCCTATCTGCAAAACCGATTCACTAGCTTTATCGCCCCATATCGAAATACATACTTTTTTAGGATATTGACCGTCTGTTTCAACTACAATATCTTGTTTTTTCCATTCTCCATTTTTGCCCATACCCGTCTGAAGGGGTAATACCTGTATCAATTTTGCTGTTAATTGCATGGTTTATTGTATTTATTTATTTTTGAACAAAGGTACTAAAAACTAATCATTCACTATTTTTTTCTGCTCCTACTTCTGTTGATGTTGAATTTTCGTCGAAGTTTTCCGAATCTATAAATTGATGATAATACGAGAGCAACAAGGTTGTAGCTGGAATGGCTACAATCATCCCCACAATACCCATCAATGAGCCCCAGATGGATAAGGACAATAAGATAACGGCAGGATTAAGTCCCATCGCTTTTCCCATAATTCGGGGTACAAGAAACAAATCAATAGTAGCTTGTACAATAACATATATAAGCAGTACAAAGCCAATCAATGTCCAAAAACTTTCGCCTGTTTGAGATGCCTTTAACCAGCACAACAAAATAGCAGGCACAATGCTAATCATGTGCATGTAAGGCACCATATGCAAGATACCGATCAACACGCCCAAAACAATGGCTAAAGGAAGACCCACCAGCTGAAAACCAATAGAAAATAAGGTAGCTACAATGAGACAAATAAGGGCTTGATGCCTAAAGTAGTTATTCATGCTTTGCTCTACATCCTGCATTAATTTAGTAACAAATGGGCGATGCTTATGTGGTATCATGTTGACCCATAACTGATTTATCTTGTCATAATCAAGCAAAATAAAGATAAGATAAAGCATGATAATGAACACAACCGTAAAACCGAGTAGAAACGAGATACTGCTGGATACAACATCTTTGACTGCTGGCATTATATACTTGATACTTTCAGTGGCACTTTGGCGATTAAGAGCTTCTCGTAATGAATGAAAATCGATATGCTCTTCAATAAAATCATTTACGCTCAAAGGTATTCCTGATACCGTAAATGATTGCAGTTGATATGTAGTAATTAGTTGGTTTATTTGTTTAATTTCAGTTTTAACTAATGGATTTACAGTTACATAAACTAAAGTCAAAAAACCTCCTAGCAAAACAAAGGTTACCAACACTGCGATGAAACGTTTTTTGAGATATAATTTATTCTGAAGAAAACGTACAATGGGGTTTAACAGATAAGCCATAAGCCAAGCAATAAGAAACGGAAGCAATACCCCTCTGAGTATGTATATAAAATAGATAGACAGCCCTATTAGCAAAAGACTTATAACTATTCGAACAACTCTATCGAACGTAAAAGGGCGATCAAATTTATTACTCATATTATGATGTCATTTATTTTATTGTTTATATTTACAAAGGTAAAGATATTTTCAATCCAGAAAGGTAATAGGTCATAATAAGTAAGAGTTATAAAAATGAAATTTTTTCTGTACGTTCTATTTAGTATTTGTTCTTTTAGTGTATTCAGTCAGAAAAGCGATGCATTAGATCAATTTATCAAGACATCGGGATTTGAGAATGCCTCAATGGGTGTTTGCGTCAAAGACATAGCTGGTAAAGATATTATATCTTACAATCAGCAAACAGCAATTACACCAGCTTCGACCCTCAAAGTTATTACCTCGGCAACTGCTCTCGAAATGCTAGGTGAAAACTATAAATTTAGAACCGTATTATCGGTTGATAAAAACAATCCTCAACACCTCATCGTACACGGATACGGAGACCCAACATTGGGTAGCGAACACATTGGCGATAACCCATACCTGTTTTTTGATACTTGGATAAGTGAAATCAAAAAAAATATAGATACAAGCAAGCCGATAGATATTACGATTGTAGACAATTATTTTGGATATAAGGGGGTGTCTCCAAAATGGATTGATGAAGATTTGGGTAACTATTTTGCAGCAGGAGCCTACGGTATAAGCATATTTGACAATAGCTATAAGCTATATCTGAATACGATGAAGCTGGATACCTGTCCTCAAATTTTGAGAACCGAACCTGTTATGAAAGACATTATCTTCGAAAACATGTTATCTCTAAACGCTAATGGAAAAGATAACGGTTACATAAATGGACAGCCTTTTGCCAATTACCGAAAATTGGTTGGTGATGTGCCTGCCAAAAGAACCTCTTTTGTATTGAAAGGCGATATACCCGACCCTGGTTCGATGCTTGGATCGACGCTTGCCGAAAAACTAAGCGAAAAAGGAGTCAAAGTAAATTCGGTTGGTACTACCCGACAGTTTTATTATCAACAATTATTTCCTAAAAACAAAATCACTCCCTATCAAGTGAAAGCCTTTTATACACACTACTCACCCCCTTTGAAAGATATTATACGAGAGGTGAATGTAAAAAGCAACAATCATTATACTGAACACCTCATACGTGCTATTGGTTGCACAACTAATCCTGATATTTATAGTGATCCTTTGGCTGAAGGTATTATGCAAACTAAACTATTTTGGAAATTGAAAGGGATACAGTCGGATGGGCTATTTGCTCATGATGGTTCTGGTCTAGCCCCCTCTAATAAGCTTAGTCCAGCGTTGCTTTGTGACGTATTGTTATATATGAAAACCCAAAGCAGCTATGCCAATTCTTTTGTAGCATCCTTGCCAAAAGCAGGCAAGGAAGGTACTGTGAAAAATGTACTAAAAGGGACAAAGCTTGAAGGTAAAATAATATTGAAAAGCGGTAGTATTCATGGTGTACAGTGCTTTGCAGGATACTACATATCAGGAAGCAAACAATATGTGTTTGCTGTGATGGTAAATAATTTTAATACCGAACGCAGGTTGGTTGTAGATGCAATTGAAAAATTCTTGCTCACGGTATTCTAATACTTGGTGTGTTTTAGATATAGAAAAGGCAGAAAATATTTATATCTCTGCCTCTTTTGTGCCAATGTATCGGTATATTATATCTTAGAGATTTTTGAGTAATGTTTTGATATTTACTTTATCCGAGATAATGCCCGAAAGCTTATCAATAGCTACTCGTTCTTGTTGCATTGTATCACGATAGCGGATGGTAACGGTATTGTCTTCGATAGTTTGATGATCTACTGTTACACAAAATGGAGTGCCAATGGCATCGTGCCTGCGGTAACGCTTACCAATACTATCTTTTTCGTCGTATTGACATTTGAAATCAAATTTCAAGGTGTTCATTATCTCTTCTGCTTTTTCGGGCAAACCATCTTTCTTTACCAGTGGAAATATTCCCAACTTGATGGGTGCTAAAGGTGCGGGCAAACGCAACACAACACGTTCCTCGCCATTTTCCAATTTCTCTTCTTGGTATGATGCCGAGATAATAGACAGAAACATACGATCTACACCAATAGATGTTTCGATAACATAAGGTGTGTACGATTGATTGAGTTCTGGATCGAAATATTGTAGTTTTTTGCCCGAAAATTTTTCATGGCTAGCCAAATCAAAATCGGTACGAGAATGGATTCCCTCTACCTCTTTGAATCCAAAGGGCATTTGGTATTCAATGTCAGTAGCTGCATTGGCATAATGAGCCAATTTCTCGTGATCGTGATAACGGTATTTAGCATCGCCAAAACCGAGCGATTTGTGCCATTGCATGCGTTCCGCCTTCCATTTTTCGAACCATGCTAGCTCTTCGCCTGGACGCACAAAAAATTGCATCTCCATTTGCTCAAATTCACGCATGCGGAATATAAATTGACGAGCCACAATTTCGTTACGAAATGCTTTACCTATCTGAGCAATACCAAACGGTATTTTCATACGACCTGTTTTCTGTACATTTAAGAAGTTTACAAAAATTCCTTGAGCAGTTTCGGGACGCAAATATACCTTCATGGCCCCATCGGATGTTGAACCCATTTCCGTAGCAAACATCAAGTTGAATTGGCGTACTTCGGTCCAGTTGCGAGTACCACTGATAGGATCTACTATTTCGCAGTCTATAATTATATTTCTTAATTCATCAAGATTGCTATCATTCAATGCTTTCGCAAATCGGGCATGCACTTCGTCTCGTTTGGACAGTTGTTCCAACACCCGAGCGTTGGTTTCACGAAACATCTTAGCATCAAAGCTATCACCAAATTTTTTAGCTGCCTTTTCTACTTCCTTGTTCACCTTGTCATCTATCTTAGCCAGGTGGTCTTCAATTAACACATCGGCACGATAACGCTTTTTACTGTCTTTGTTGTCAATTAGCGGATCATTAAAGGCATCCACATGTCCCGACGCTTTCCAAATGGTAGGGTGCATAAAGATGGCAGAGTCTATACCCACTACATTTTCGTGTAGTAATACCATGCTATCCCACCAATACTTTTTTATGTTGTTTTTCAACTCAACACCATTCTGTCCATAATCATAAACAGCCCCTAGTCCATCGTAAATTTCGCTCGATTGAAATACAAATCCGTACTCTTTACAGTGCGAAACAATCTTCTTAAAAACGTCTTCTTGTGCCATATCGTAATTCTTTTGTTTATTCTATCTCTTTATAATTAACAAAGTAAATACTTTTTTTGCAGAATACATATGCCTGAACCAATTGATAATTGGTTCAGGCTTAGAAATACTCAAATTAAGTACAAGAAAGAAGTGTGTTGTTTAACATAAAATCGGATTAGATTAGTAATTGTTCATCTGACTCTGTTGATTATAAGATTACTAGAACTGAACCAGAAAGGATATCCTCGCTTCAAATACGATTACCAATAGGGTATTTTGCACAAATTACACCTAAAGTTACTAATACACTATGGGTTAAAGATGTGTTTTCGATCGTTTAATTAAGAACTCTCACTACTATCAAAAAAAAGGTGATTTGCTTAAATAACCGTCTTTCAATATTATTTCCTAAATTTGCACCATTGATTAAAAATCCGTTATGGAAAAAAATGTAGCTGGAAATATCGTTTTTTCGAAAAATGTAGTCGAATTTGTTACCGTAGGTTTGCAATACTGTTCTTTTTTAGAATGTTTTGAAGATCAGAATGTTTCTGTGCTGACTGACAAATTAACAAAGCTTTTACCATTACTGTATCTCAAGGCTTCGCTTGTGCCAGACCTTGAGATAGAATACGAAATATATACTGAAGTAAGTGTTACAGAAGAAGATTACAACTATATCCTATCCAAATTATACAATGTATACAAAAGCAATGATGCATATCTGGAAGTGTTTTTGGAAGACATGAAATATAGCGATACGCCTATATCGGCAAGTATAGCGGAAGATTTAACCGATACGTATCAAGATATTAAAAACTTCATCTGTATATACGAACAGGGTATTGAAGAAACCATGAGTGAAGCTTTGTATACGTGCAACGAAAACTTTAAACTGTATTGGGGGCAAAAACTAGTTAATGTATTGAGGGCTTTGCATACATTGAAGTATTCGCCTGATTTGCAAGAAGAAGACACTGAATTATATACTGATAATACAGAAGAGGAGCTTTGGTAAAAACAATATCTAAAGAAGAACTAGCCGCATTACCATGTGCTCAGTTTTTGGGGCGAATTATTGTAGTTCAAACCGAAAGCGAATCGGAGAAGGCTGTATCGTACCTTCAAAAACATTCGATTATTGGTTTTGATACCGAAACACGTCCTTCGTTTACCAAAGGGGTGTGCCGAAAAATAGCATTGATGCAACTATCTACTGAAGATACTTGCTTCTTGTTCCGCCTCAATTTTATTGATATTCCTGAATGTCTCAAACAATTACTAATCAATCCTGAGATAAAAAAAATAGGCTTATCTCTCAAAGACGATTTTTCGGCAATCCGAAAACGCATGCAGTTAGAACCTCAAAACTTTATTGAATTACAGTCCTTTGCAAAAAGATTTGGGATAGAAGATAGTAGTCTACAACGTATTTACGCCATCTTGTTTGCAGAAAGGATATCGAAATCGCAACGCCTAACTAATTGGGAATCGGATATACTGACAGAAGGACAGCAAAGATACGCCTCTCTTGATGCTTGGGCATGCCTTCGCATTTACAACAAATTAACTCGCCTCAATCCCGATTTATCTGATAACAAATAAATATGAACTATAAAAAAATTATTTTAAAACCTAAAAAGGAAGAATCTCTACAACGTTTTCATCCATGGATTTTTTCAGGTGCTATTGCCCGAAAAGACGACAATATAAGCGAAGGCGAAACTGTAGAGGTATATACATCGAATAACGATTTTATAGCCACAGGACACTATCAGATAGGTAGCATAGAGGTGCGTGTAATCAGTTTTGAGCAAAGACCTATCAACACCTCTTTCTGGGAAGAAAAAATAAATATTGCACTGGATCTGCGTAAAGCAATAGGCGTAGTGTCAGATGTAAATAACGCATACCGATTGATACATGGCGAAGGTGATAACTTGCCTGGATTAATTGTTGATGTTTACGGAGCTACTGCCGTAATACAATCACACTCGGTAGGGATGCACGAAAACAGAATAGAAATAAGCCACGCCATACAAAAAGTAGTGGGTGCAAGTTTACATAATATCTATTACAAATCTGAAACCACACTTCCTTACAAAGCGGATTTGGGTGCTGAAAACGGATACCTTATAGGCGGAGAAAAGAACGTTGTTGATGTAGCTATGGAAAATGGATTAAAGTTCCATGCTGACTGGCTAAAAGGGCAAAAAACAGGTTTCTTCATCGATCAACGAGACAACAGAAGTTTATTAGAATGTTACTCTAGCAATCGCTCTGTTTTGAATATGTTCTGCTATACAGGAGGGTTTTCGTTTTATGCACTGCGAGGCAATGCCAAATTGGTACATTCAGTTGACAGCTCGGCTAAAGCTATTATGCTGACAGATAACAATGTGAAACTAAATTTTGCTGACGATTCTAGGCACACTGCATTTGCCGAAGATGCCTTCAAATACCTCGCCAAAATAGAAAAAGGTGAGTATGACCTGATTGTACTAGATCCCCCTGCGTTTGCCAAGCATAGAGGTGCAATTAAGAATGCCCTACAAGGCTATAAACGTTTAAATGCTGTTGCCTTCGATAAAATAGCTAAGGGAGGTATTGTTTTTACATTTTCATGCTCGCAAGTAATATCCAAAGATATGTTCCGCCTAGCTGTATTTAGTGCAGCTGCATCATCGGGCAGAAGTGTAAAGATACTTCACCAATTGACGCAACCTGCGGACCATCCGATCAACATCTATCACCCCGAAGGCGAATACCTAAAAGGGCTGGTGTTGTATGTAGAATAAATCTTTATTTTTTGTGGTACAATGTCGGATGCTTGCCCTTATATTTAGGGTCATAGTTGTCTATCCACCAATAGTACATGCCTGTTGCTATCAAACAATAAACAATAGCTTGCACCCATAAGGCTATAAACTCGAACCTAACATCGGCTAAGGTAGCCCCCATTGTGTTTATTTTAACAAAGCCATGTATTCCGGCAGTAGAAGGAATGATATAAGCAACCGCTTTTAATGCAGGTGGTACAGATATCCAAGGCCACGATATACCAGATAAAAACAGAAAGATGACACTGGTAAATACAAATAGAAGCATCACAAACTCACGTTGCGACACAAAATAAGATATTGTCATTGCAAAAAACGTAGCCGCCAGTATAAATGGAATAATAAAAGCCAATATTGTTACAGGATCTCCAATCTGTGGTAAACTAAACAGATAGGGTACAACACGGAGTATCCATGCTGAAGTAACAAGGTAGAAAAAACTATAACAAAAGCCCTTGCCTAGCGTTAATGCCAAAGCACTAATATCACGCCCTTGCTTGGTATGCGATGCCACCGCAAACCTCTTTTTGTCGTTATGCGTGCCCACAATCGTACCAATACCCAAAACCAATGTCTGTTGCATAACCAATATAAGAATGGCAGGTACAAGAAAACTGGCAAAACCATTTGCCACATTATAAAACGCTACGGAATTATAATCAATCGCTTGCATCACAGAGGCATCCTCAGTTGTGGTGCGATACCCCGAATCGCCAATTCGTATACTCGCACCCATAGCAAGGGACACCTCGGTACAGGTAAGGTACATTGCTTTGTAAAACAACATACTACTCATATCGGCATACAACAATACTGAGGTCTGCTTCTGGGTATTAATATCAACACTAAAGGAAGAAGGTATGAGTATGATACCATATGCCTCTTTGCGACGCATTGCCTCACGTGCTTCCTCCATATTTGCAACACGAGCAATCACATTCATATCGTGCGAAGCATCAACTTTTCGGATAAATTCACGAGATAAAGGAGAGTTCGATTCATCTACCACTACGGTTTTTACTTCGTATACGCCTTCGTTATTATACATAAATCCGTATAATATGGGGTAGGCTAGCGGAACAATAAAGAAGAGAAGAATAACTGCGGGATCACGGAATACGACCTTCATCTCGTTCCACCCAACATAATATATATCTAACAACGATTTCTTCATTCTTTAACTATTATTCTTCATATTCGTTGGTATACATAAATTTACCAACCTTACCAATACACAAAATTCCGAGCAAGAAAAAGACCAACAAGGCCAAGTAACTATAGATACTATATGCAATGGGGATGCCATTTAAAGCTTGATCGACATAAATAAGAAAAAAATGCCGAACAGGAAACAAAAAACTTAATCCGTACAACATAGAATCCATTGCTAAGGCTGAAAATGAAAAGCCTGAGATGGAAAACGAGATCATCCCAATGAGGCTGGAAGCACTTAAAGCAAAGCGATAATTAGGAAAAACAGCCAATAGGATAAGACCAAAACCTTGTGCCGAAAGTATAAGAAACAAATAAGCAAGAGCAATAGGTAAGAAACCTGATTGGAGAGGGTAGTGGTTATAATAATAGAATACCGAAATGAAAAATAACGACATTCCAAAAAAGATAATTGTGTAGGGTAATAACTTACCTAGAATAGCTTTCATTGGCGAATGATCTGCTAAAGCCAATACATCTCGTGCTGACCCCATTTTGACTTCTGACCCGATACTTGAGATCGTAAACATCGACAATATGAGGAAGATGACAGCTGGTGTAATAATATTATTGAGATAAATGGAATAGTTAAGCCATGGATTACCAATAGCATGGCTCTGTACAGAAATGGGTTGTAACAATGGTGTAAGTTGTACCATCGTAAATCCTTTGGCTGTACCAATCTGCAAGCCTACCGATGCTGAAGCCAGTACGCTAATCGCCTTCATGTCTTGAAATAATAACGATCCTGAAATAAAGAAGGCGTTGTTGGTGTAGAAAACTATTTTGGGTCTACTACCCGAAACTGCATCTTTGGCAAAATCTTTGGGAATAGTAAATATGCCATAGATACTACCACGCTCCATCGCTATTCGTGCCTCTTTAAACGAAAGACTTTTAAACTGTATATCTGTTTTTGAAAAAGCATCTAGCTGCCGGATCAACGCTCTTGATGTAGACGAGTTGTCTTGATCTACTACTGCAATAGGTATATTGGATGGAAGACCCACACTCATCATATACATAAATATAGCAAACGTAAGCAAGGGTGCCACAATCATCCCCCAAATACATATTTTGGACGAAAAAATGCGTCTCCATTCACGGATACTGACAGCCCACATACCAGTCATCAATGCTTACCTTTTAGAATGATAGACATCCCTGGAAGCACATCGGGCTGATCGTCAATAAAACGACCCCTTACCTCGAACGTTTTACGATCGTAACTACCTGTCGTTTTAGTTGCTTTCCATGCGGCATACGAGCCCAAGTCTTTCATATAATAGACTTTTATTTTTACATTTTTGTTCAATGCTGGAATAAAAACATCAAGATCTGACGCTATTTTAATGCTCTGCATTCTATCTTCTCGCACATTAAATGTAGCCCACTTATCTGATAGATCCATAACGTTCATCACAGGAGCACCTGTACCTACAAGTTCCCCGACATTAGGAAATCGGTTCGATATGCGCCCATCAAGGGGTGATATCAAATACATTTCATTTATGTATGACCCGACTTCATCTACTGCACCTTTAGCTCTGTTGAGCATAGCCTGTGCAGCTTTTTTATCTTCGTTTTCAGCTCCATTCTTAGCCATATCATATTGCGATTTGGCGCCTCTTTCGGTAGCTAGGGCAGCTTGGTAATTGGCTTCTGCTTCATCTCTTTTTTGAGCAGTAGTTACACCTTTGTCAAACAAGTTTTGAACTCGAGTATACGATTTTTGAGCAATATCGACACCTACTTTAGCTTTCTGCCACATTTCATAGGCTGCATTTATTTGTTCTATTCTAGCTCCTTTAATCGCCTTTTCATTTTGAGCAGCTGCCCCTTCCTGTACAGCTGTGGCTTGCGATAACTTAGCTCTTACATCAGGGGCACTCAAGATGGCTAAAGTGTCTCCTTTTCGCACAGTGTCTCCTTCTTGGAAGCAAAATTTTTCTATCCTTCCAGGTATTTTACTTGATATACGCACCTCAGTTATTTCTACTTCACCTTGTAAAATATCGTCTGTTTGATTCAAAAAAAAGAATCCATAAAATGCTGCTCCAATAATTACTGCTGCAAAAACCAGAATAGGGATAAGTTTAGATCCTGATTTATTATCTTCTTTGCTCATAGTATATGCGTTTTTTTTTATTTCAATTTACGACCTAATGCTTTGTTTAAATACAGATCGGATAGTTTGACATCAATTTGAGAATCAATTAACTCTGAATGTGCCGAAAGCCAAGCTGTATGTGCAGCCAAAACATCGGAAGCAGGTATAACCCCTTCTTCGAAACCTGTATTAGCGTATCTCAGGTTTTCGTTGGCTTTCTCCATATTCTTTTGAGAAGCGGTATACTTTTTATATGCCTCATTAAGCTTAAATGTAGTCTGATTGACTTGTAGTTCTATTTTCTCTTTGGCTTCGTGTAAATGGTATTCTTGGATGCGTGCTTCTGCTTTAGCTGCATTGAGACTTGCTGAACTACTCAAAAAATTCAATGGCATGGTAACTCCTACGCCAATATTCCACATACCTCCAAATTTGTTTTGAAAACCATCAAAGCCATTTGGGTTAGTTATCAAGTAACCTGCCATTAAACCTACTTCGGGTAAAAACTCGGCACGAGCTATTTTCTCCTTTTTTTTGTAAATTTTTGTAGCTAACTCAAGACTTTTGATTTCAGACCTGTTTACCAAAGCTTCTTCGACCGAAGGGAGTTCTTGTGAAGCTGGATGAATGGTTAGCTGTAGATTTTCATCTATCAACGAAACATGCTCCTCTATAGGCAAACCACATAGCTGATTGAGTAACATCCGTGAAAGAGCTAAACCGTTGTCTACTTTATTTAAAGCTACTTCGGCTTCGTTCATTTTCACCATTACCGATAATACGTCGGCTTTCGTGGCTACGCCTTCTTGCTCCATTATAGAAATGTCGGAACTCATTTTATTGAGTAGCTTCAAATACGACTCTGCTAATTTTTTCTTGTCTGCCAAGGATACAATTTGCCAGTATGTAGCATCGAGTTCGGCAATAACAGCTTGCAACTCGGTATCTTTTTTTGATTTAGCTAAAGCTTCAGCATACTTCATTATATCGTTGTATGCAACAATGCGTCCACCTGTAAATATAGGCTGCGTAAGTGATACAGACCCTAGCCAAACATTTTTTATATCAAGCTCGCTGTGTTCATGTAATGTATTATTGAGGCTGGGAGGTATGGGTACAGTTGTAGTACCTCCAGGCGGTAAAGGTAACGTTAAGGAGGGGGGGAGAACAGACTTACCTAATAAGTATAAGCTTTTTTGATTTCTTAAATACCCTCCAGTAAGTGATACTTTGGGGAAGTATTTTAAATAAGCTTCCTTTTTCTCAAAATAAGCTACTTTCTCTTCTTCTTTGGCTATTTTTAGCTCATTGCTATTTTCAATAGCAAGGCTTCTTACATCGTCGAGACTAAGTGCTCGTTGTGCAAAAAGGGTATTACCAGAGTGTAATGTAGCCAAAAACAGTATCCAAAGAATTTTTTTGTTCTTCATATCTGCGTTTTACTTGTATATTAATTTTATTTACAAAATAGTCGCTTGTGCAATAATATTTTGTAAATGTACACATCTTTTACCATACGGTAACAGTATAGATGTGCAATTCTTTAGTTAAAAGAGAATACTATTCTCTAAAATAAACACGTTTAACCCTCGACGATACTGATGTTAGTATCTCGTAAGGGATGGTATGGATTTGTTTTGCTAGATCAACAACAGGTAGGTTGTCTCCAAAAACAATAACAGAGTCGCCTTCTTTTACATCCAAGTCGGTAACTTCAATCATCGACAAGTCCATACAAATATTACCTACAATAGGTACTAACTTGTTATTTACAAGCACACTTCCCACACGATTACTAAACTGACGGCTGATACCATCAGCATATCCTATGCGGATAACAGCTATAGTGGCATCGTGATCTAAATAACCTTTACGACCATAACCAACCGTTTCGCCTGCTTTTACATGTTTTATTTGTAATACAGTTGTTTGCAAGGTACATACATTACGCAACCCTCCCAAACCACTGGCACTGACACCATATAAGCTTATACCTAATCTTACCATATCCATTTGTTCTTCGGGAAAGCGTTCGATGCCTGCCGAATTGAGAATATGTTTCCAAATTGGATAGTTTATACCCTTTTCGAATTGAGTACTTAATTGTTTAAATAAAGCTATCTGTTGCGTTGTAAAATCATCAAAAGTCCAGCTTTCACTAGCAGCAAGATGCGAAAATACGGAGACAACACGTAAAGCTCCTTGTGAGCAAATACGATCTATCAATTGAGGTAAATCACCTTTCAAGAAACCAAGGCGATTCATCCCTGTGTCTAGTTTTATATGAATAGGATAGTTGGATACCCCTCTACGTTGTGCCTCCTTGACAAAGGCATTCAAAATTCTAAAATTATATACTTCGGGTTCGAGATAAGATTCGAATAATTCGTTAAATCCTGCAACTTCTGGGTTCAGTACTATAATGGGTGTTTTTATCCCTGCTTTACGCAATACTACACCCTCTTCGGTAGTGGCTACTGCAAAATAATCGCACTTATGATATTGTAATAACTTTGCTACCTCTTCCGATCCAGCACCATAGGCATCGGCTTTGACCATACAGATCATTTTGGTAGAAGGACGCAAACGGGAACGATAATACTTGTAGTTATGGACGATGGCATCCAAATTGATGTCTAGCCTTGTTTCGTGCGTTTTTTCTTCAATCAACTCACTGATACGCTCAAAACCAAAACTACGAGAACCCTTTAACAAAATTGTTTCTTCGTGAAGATTGTTCCAAATACCGGATTCGATAAAATCTTCGGTAGACTTAAAAAAATCGTGGTTAATGTCTTTAAATATCTTTTGTTGAGCCGAAATATGTGTACCAATCCCTATTACGCGTGTTATGTGTGCGGAGTGTATCAGATCGACCACGGAACGATAAAGAGCCTCATCAGAATATCCTGATTGTAAAATATCGGAAAGAATTAGTGTTTTTTTATTGATGTAAGCATTCGATTGTTGCCCTAAAAAGGACAATGCTATTTTTAGCGAATTGATGTCCGAATTGTACGTGTCATTTACCAATATCGTACTATTCTTACCTCTCCTTACGTCTAATCGCATGGCAACGGGTTCTAAATATTGTGCTTTTTCTTTAATTACACTGATGGGGATCATCAAATACAAGGCAACTGCAACCGCACTGGTTACGTTTTCGATGGACGCATCGTCTGTAAACGGGAGTTCGATGGTAAACGGGAGTTCGAGAAATGAGTATGTAATGATAGATTTAAATTCGTGCTTTTGTATATTTTCGATAATTAACTGACTTGACGATCTTTTGTTATACGACCAAGTAAATCGTTTCTGCGTAAGGCATGTTGCATCCATACACTGATCTAACAAAGCATGATCGTCTTCGCATATAATGACATTGCAGGTAGCAAATAATTCGAATTTTTCGAGACACTTTTGTTTCAGGCTGGCAAAGTTTTCTTGATGTGCATCTCCTAGATTAGTAAAAACACCAATGGTGGGTTGAATAATTTTTTGCAAAGAAGACATCTCATTGGGCTTCGAGATACCTGCTTCAAAAACACCTATTTCAGAATCTTCATTCAATTGCCATACTGACAGGGGAACCCCTAGTTGTGAATTATAACTACGTGGCGATCGTGTGATTTTTTTTTCAGATTCTAGCAACTGATATATCCACTCTTTTACAATGGTTTTTCCATTACTCCCTGTAATGCCTATAATTGGTATTTGAAATTGTTGCCGATGAAAAGCTGCTATGTTTTGCAAGGCTCTCAACGGGTTTTTGACTTGCAAAAAATTTGAACCTTCTAATTTTTCCCATTCCGCATCCAACTCTTGTACTACGAAGTTACGAACGCCTAATTTGTACAGCTCATGCACAAACTTATGTCCATCATTATTACTCGTTTTTAATGCAAAAAACAACGAAAATTCGGGGCTAAATACTTCACGACTATCTGTTAGTAGTTGACTTATTTGATAATGGGGGTATTTAACTTGACCAAGTTTTAGCACCTCTGCCAGTTGAGAGATAGAGTATATCATTTTACGAATGTCCTTTTTATATTAAGAAAGTCTATCGCTAAGAAGCTGTACTTCGTTGCAACAATCAAAGTAAGGATATTTATTTTGTAGATCCTTGATCTTTAACAAAGTTTGCCTTAAAAATTGTTTATGCTCTTCGGTTTTTTCGTTAAACGGACGGTGCATTAAGGCTTTATAAATAGTTGTCCATTGTTTGGTTATTTGTACCGTTTCAGCATTAAAATAAGTTTCGGAAAACACACTCCAAATATAGCGTATCGCCAGATCGTTGGGGTGAAGCATATCTTCGGCATAAAAGCGGTAATCTCTAAGCTCATCTAAAACGATCTCATACGAAGGGAAATAATGCAGACTTGTATGCTTGTATATCAGTTCATCTATTGCTAATAACAAAGTTGCTTTGCTCAACTGATTGTTATGAGCTCCATCTTTCCAATGGCGTATGGGGCTTACCGTAAACAGTATTTGTAAGGAGGGGTTGATCTCTTTTAGCCTCGCTATCAACTTGTCCCATACCTCTACAATGTTAGCTACAGAAAGCCGATAACGATCAAATGTAGATGCTGGCAATTTATGGCAATTGGCTACTATCTGTTGCGATGCTTTGTTTGAGAATACATACGATGTGCCAAAAGTAATCAACAACAGATCTGCCTGTTTTAATTGCTCTGTTGCTTGCTCTCGTTCATTATTGATTTGATTGATAAATGAACTCAAATCAGTATTAGAAAAAGAGCTGTGATGAAAAAATGTATGGTACACTCCTTGATCTTTGAACACATCGTGCTGGTCAAAAATCCGTTCTTCGAGCAAGATGTGTATAGCTTGTGCTATGGATGCGGGATTGTACAATACCCCAAAAGGGTTGACACTCACATTAAATTTGCTCTCGATAAGCTGCATACCCATATTTTGGGCAAAACAGGAGCCAAATAATTGCAACCTGGTTTGATGATCGATTGTAAGTTCAGATTTTACTACGCTAATCTTTTTTCTGAATTCCATCTTCCTTTTTCTGTTTAACAGTATCGTTTAGTACTCTTTTTCATTCACTAACTTCCACATATTTAAGAAAGAAGATCTTGTAATATTTACTACTTTACTCCAATTAATTTTAGCTTGCTCATCACTGGGTTTGTGATAGTCGGGGTGTCCATTGGTATGATACCAAATAATGGGTATATCATATTTTGCAAATGAACCGTTATCGCTTCCCCCCACAGGTTTATCCCAAGGTCTGTAATTAGGCATCAAGTCAAGCTTATAGTTTGCAATATCTTTTGTTGTCCATTCTTCGAAAATAGGTTTCGAATCGGTATAAAAATAGAACACCTCATTGGGCTTCGTTTCATCATTATTTCGCCCTATCATATCGAAGTTTAAGTAGGCTTTGACTTCTTTTATAAAACGACAGTTGAGTGTAAAATAACGAGAACCTAACAATCCGTGTTCTTCTCCATCCCAGAACGCAAAAACAATGTTACGTTGAGGTTTTATGCCACTTTCTACAAAAGCTTTGGCTATTTGTAGCACAGCTGATACGCCAGATGCATTATCATCTGCTCCATTGTATATTTGATCCACAGCCAAGTTTTCGTCCATTCCCAAATGGTCGAAGTGTGCTCCTACAATTATATACTCGTTGGTATTGACTCCTTCTATCATGCCCAACACGTTTCTCATCTTCAATATACGATGTACCCCTTGTTTGTATTTTGTTATAGAATCAGGCTCAACACTGTATCTTTTCTTTTTCTGAAAATCCTCGTTATAGGCTTCGAATGGTTGAAAATACGAGTTACTTAATGGTTTAATACCTAATGAGATCAGGTAAGATGCTACATATTCTGCTGCCACGCTCCCTCCGTTTGTACTGGCTCCTCTGCCTTGCAAAGCATCACTGGCTAAGAAAGAAACCACCGCTTTTGCTTTGTTTTCGGAAATGCTAGCCAAGCCCTTTTCAATGGGTTTTTGGGCTGAAGCTGTTCCAAAGGTACAACATAACACCAGTGTCAAAAATGTTTTCATACTATTTCAAGGTTTATTCGTTAGATTCTATTTTTCAGGGTCTTCTTTTTCCTCAAGTTGTTTATTTTCAATCTTTTTTTTATTTTTAACCGATCCTTTGGTCTCTCCTTTTGGGGCTGCAACAGTGGCTTCAATAACTTTGGAAAGGTCTTTTTTATCAGGTTCGCTCAATTTATATTTACGCCAATTCGTTGTAACTTGAGCTACATAATTCACTACTTCCATCCCCCTAAGATAACCGCACTTTACAACAGGGTCGTTATAATATTCTGGTTTACTTTTCAGCTCAATATACTTCACTACGTTTCCATCCCAGACATCGGGATTGTCTCCATATTTACGAGCCAAGGCTCTTGCATCGGCAATATGTCCATTACCTCCATTATACGAAGCTAGAACAAATTTTATACGCTCGTCGGGGTCTTGTATCTTTCGGAATATTTTAGTTAAATATTTCAAGTAATTTGCACTTGCCATCACACTTTTATCGGGATCTTTAAGATCTTCTCCTACTACCCCATAAATTGCTGCTGTACGGGGCATTAAACCCATCAGACCGACTGCTCCAGCCCATGACGAAACACCGACTCTGAATCGAGACTCTTGGTATCCAATAGCCGCCAACAGATGCCAATCGTATCCTGATACGGGTGCGTATTTCCTGAAAATAGAGTCGAAAGGGGATATATCTCCTTTTCTCATTTTAACAGGTTTGGGCAAAAGCTTAACGATCTCCTCAACCAAGGTTGTATCCTGATCGGTTAAAACTTTGCTCAACTCAAAATATTTTTTGAGGGTTGTCTTATAAGTTGGTTTTTTCTTATTTTCAGCAAACCATTCGTCAAGAGCTTGTGCCAACAAAGGTGTATTCTTACGTACCACCCACGACGAGCGTTGCTCGAAACTGATAGGCAAGGATATATCTATATTGCGATAATAGGTCTTGTTCAGTTTTGCAATGTACTCGTCTGATATTGTATAATCTATGCGTTTATCAGCTACCATTTCAATTAAATCTTCTACGGTAACGGTATCTTTATCAACATCTTTTATCAATATACCATTTCCTAATTCAGCGTCCAAATGCGTTAATCGTTGATGGTACTTTGTGTTATGCTTCACATACACTTCTTTTCCGATAAGCTGTGTAACATCGGTTACAATAGAGTCCTTGTTGTCGTTTCTCTGTACCAATACTTGATGCGAAGTCTGCTCAAGTCCACAATATAACACCGAATCTTTATGTTCGCTACGAACCGTTACTGCCTCTGCCACTAAATCTCCTTCACCATTTTGGAGCATTTCCAACAACCTTGTCGAGTTTTCAGCAACCTTTACATTCAGCTTTAAGCCATGATAGTCGCAAAAATCCTTAGCCAAATCATAGTCATAGCCCATAGGCTCGTCTTTGTATATAAAGTAAGAGGTAGAGCTACTTAATGTAATGATTGTAAGCTCTCCTGAAGCTTTTATTTGTTCAAAATCATAGGTCTGAAGTTTTTTTTCGGCACACCCAAAAGACAGGGCTGCCATGAAAAACACTAAAGGAAGTTTATTCATTCAATATTTTATATAATGATACTGCAAAAATAAGTAAATCTATCGTGTATACAAAGTGTTAGACTTTTCTCTTTCTAAAGACTGTGTATACTGTTATTTGCTACAAGCATAGCATTTATAGATAATGACTAAAAAAACAGAATGGGCATAACCATGTTATTGTGAAAATTAACATGTAAAAAAAAAGGTTTACCTAAATAGTTTTTTTTGATACAATCACTTGTTTATCAAAAATTTAACATACAATATTGTAAAGTGTACATTAAGAATCTTATTGTATAATACATGATATATAATTATTTGATTTTCAAATTATTAACGAAACATGTTTAACTGATTATAATTGACACATAAATAATAGTTATATATTTGTGATAACCTAATCAATGGCAAAGTATAATTGTACTGATTTATGAAAAACAATTTCATCCACACCTATGTTTCTGTCGACTGTGTAGTATTTGGGTTTGACGATCATCAAATCAATGTACTATTGGTAGAGCGAAATACAGAAGAGGTTGATTCTGAAAACTTAAAGTTACCTGGAAGTCTCATCTACGAGCAAGAGGATGTTGACGATGCGGCTCATCGAGTACTGAATGAGCTTACGGGCATAAAAAAAATGGCATTGAAGCAATTCAAATGCTTCGCTTCTCCCAACAGAGCCAATAAACCAAAGGACATGAAATGGTTAGACAAAGCTTATCAACCCAATATAAACAGATTGATAACAGTAGCCTATCTTTCGTTATGCAAGATAGATCGTAAATTGATCAATGTGTCCAAATACAAATCGTCGAAATGGTATGCTGTTAATCAACTACCCAAAATGCCTTTCGATCATAATCAGATAGTGGACGAATCGCTGCTAGAAATCAGAAAATGGATAGAGAACGAACCCGCTATTGTTTTCGAGCTTTTGCCAAACAAGTTTACCATAAGCCAGCTTCATCGATTATACGAAGCGGTGTATAATAAAAAAATAGATATACGAAATTTTCACAAAAAAATAGCAACGATGATTTATGTTGTCCCTCTGGACGAGAAACAAAAAGATGTTTCGCACAGAGCCGCACGTTATTACAAGTTTGATAAAGTTATTTATAACAGACGTACCACAACCATTCAATAACAACCAAATAAATAGAACCAAAGCGTATGTATTTAATAGGGTATGACATAGGAAGCTCATCTGTAAAAGCATGCTTAGTGGATGCAAATTCAGGAAAAATAGTTGCATCCGATTTTTTTCCGAAAGAAGAAATGAAGATCATGGCAGTAAAAGCGGGTTGGGCTGAACAAAACCCCGAAGACTGGTGGACAAATCTAAAACTGGCACACGAGTCAATTCTTAACATCTCAGGTATAAAAGGTGAAGATATTAAGGCAATTGGCATTACATGGCAAATGCATGGATTGGTGCTAGTAGACAAAGATCAAAATGTGCTACGCCCATCCATTATTTGGTGCGACAGCCGTGCTGTTTCGTACGGCAAACAGGCATTTAAAAGTATTGGCGAAGAAAAATGTCTCTCGCATTTACTCAACTCACCTGGCAATTTTACCGCGTCAAAGTTGGCTTGGGTCAAAGAAAATGAACCCCATATTTACGATAAAATAGATAAACTGATGTTGCCTGGGGACTATATCGGAATGAAATTGACGGGGGATATAGTCGTTACAATCGAAGGATTATCAGAAGGTATTTTTTGGGATTTCAAAACCAATAGTCTATCAGAAGATGTTTTGAAGCATTACGGCATACCCCAAAGCTTCTTCCCCGAAATCAAACCAATCTTTGGAATACAAGGACAGGTATCGGCTAGTGCTGCTAAAGAACTAGGCTTGAAAGAGGGTACACCCATATCGTATCGTGCTGGTGATCAACCTAACAATGCACTATCGCTAAATGTGTTCAACCCTGGAGAGATAGCTGCTAATGCAGGCACATCGGGTGTTGTATACGGTGTAGCAGATGGTTTAGCTTACGATAAACAATCACGTGTAAATACATTTGCACACGTTAACTATACTATAGAGAAACCTCGTTTGGGTGTGTTGTTATGTATCAACGGAACAGGTATCCTCAACTCGTGGCTCAAGCGCAATCTTGCGTTAGAGGGCTTATCGTATAACGATATGAACGACCTCTGCAAACAGTCTCCTATCGGGTCGAATGGTGTAAGCATTATTCCTTTTGGTAACGGTGCCGAACGCATTCTTCAAAACCAAGATACCAATTGTTCGATACATGGTATCAACTTCAACACACATACCAAAGCCGATCTGTTGCGTGCTGCACAAGAGGGGATTGTGTTTTCGTACGAATATGGTATGGAGATAATGAAAGAAATGGGAATGAAAATAAACATGATTCGTGCAGGGCATGCCAATATGTTTTTAAGCCCTATTTTTAGGCAGACACTTGCTACGGTAAGTGGTGCAACCATCGAATTATACAATACTGACGGGGCAGCAGGGGCAGCCAAAGGTGCAGGTGTAGGCATTGGTATCTACAAGTCGCATCAAGAAGCTTTTGCATCTCTCGAAAAACTTGCTGTAATAGAACCTGAACCCAATCATAAACCAGCCTATCGTGAGGCTTATGAACGATGGAAAAACATCCTAAACAAATAATTATAAATACATTAAAATAAAAAATCATGACTATTTTAAAAGGCTCAAAAGAATTTTTTCCTGGAATAGGGAAAATCCAATTTGAAGGAACAAAAAGCAAAAATCCATTAGCATTTCGTTTTTATGACGAAAACAAAGTTGTAATGGGTAAATCGATGAAAGATTGGACACGTTTTGCTATGGCTTGGTGGCACACATTATGTGCCGATGGTGGAGACCCATTTGGTGGAAGCACGATACATCACCCTTGGAAAATAGGAGATGATGCACTAACTCGTGCTAAATACAAGATGGATGCGGGGTTTGAGTTTATGACCAAAATAGGGATTAATTACTACTGCTTTCATGATGTAGATCTCATCGAAGCAGGTAGCTCATGGATCGAATATGAGAAAAATTTACAGGCAATAGTAGCATATGCTAAAGAAAAACAAGCAGCTTCGGGTATCAAACTGCTTTGGGGTACTGCCAACGTATTCAGCCACGAACGTTATATGAACGGTGCTGCTACTAACCCAAATTTTGATGTGGTAGCATGTGCTGCAACGCAAATAAAAAATGCAATTGATGCTACAATTGCTCTGGGTGGCGAAAACTACGTGTTCTGGGGTGGTAGAGAAGGATATATGAGCTTGTTGAATACAGATATGAAACGTGAAAAAGAACATCTGGCTCAAATGCTTATCATCGCTCGTGATTATGCTCGAAAACAAGGTTTTAAAGGAACATTCCTTATCGAACCCAAACCAATGGAACCTACCAAACATCAGTACGATTATGATACGGAAACGGTAATTGGCTTCTTACGGCATTATGGTTTAGATAAAGATTTTAAAATAAATATCGAGGTCAATCATGCAACGCTTGCTGGACATACTTTTGAGCATGAATTACAATGTGCTGTAGATGCTGGTATGCTGGGTAGTATTGATGCTAACCGTGGCGATAATCAAAATGGTTGGGATACAGATCAATTTCCTGCTGACCTTAACGATCTGGCTCAAGCATGGTTGGTGTTGATAGCAAATGGAGGCATTGGTCAAGGAGGTATCAATTTTGATGCTAAAATACGCCGCAACTCTACAGATATGGATGATTTGTTCATCGCTCATATTTCGGGAATGGATACATTTGCTAGAGGTTTATTGATTGCTGCCGATATTATTGAGAATTCTGATTACAGAAAATTGCGTACAATACGTTATGCTTCATTTGATAATGGAGATGGGAAAGCATTCGAAGGCGGAAAATTAAGCCTAGAAGATTTAAGAAATATCGCTCATAAATCAGCCGAACCCACACAAATCAGTGGTAAACAAGAACTATATGAGGCTATTATAAATATGCACATTTAAACATAACTTGATATATAGGGCTTAAGATTAAAAACAGATCTTAAGCCTTATGTTCTTAATCTATCTATATCAATGAAAAATGAATCTAATAAACTGTATACATTTGGGTTAACACTTATTGCAACACTTGGGGGACTTTTGTTTGGTTACGATACTGCCGTAATTTCGGGAACAGTAGAGTCGCTAAGACATTTTTTTATCGACCCCATGGGACTCCCTCCTTTCGAGGCCAGTGCTATGGAAGGTTTTGTTGTGAGTAGTGCGTTGATCGGATGTATATTTGGTGCTGCTATTGCAGGTTGGCTAAGCCAACGCTTTGGGCGTCGATCTGCCTTATTTACTGCTGCGATCTTATTTTTTTTCGCCGCTATTGGCTCTGCATGGCCCGAGATAGGCTATCATATGCCTAATGTACATGATCATACATTTGTGTATCACTTTGTCTTTTACCGTATTCTGGGTGGGGTAGGCGTAGGAATAGCCTCTATGGTGTCGCCTATGTATATTGCCGAAATAGCACCTCCCGACAAAAGGGGTAGCTTGGTATCTTTAAATCAATTTGCTATCATATTTGGTATGCTTGTTGTCTATTTCGTTAACTATTTAATAGCTAAACAAGACTCTGGCACAGGCGAGTGGCTTCATTCAGTAGGTTGGAGATGGATGTTCGCATCCTTGGCAATACCTTCTGGTTTGTTTTTTATTCTATTGTTTTTTGCTCCCGAAACACCTAGATGGCTTGTAATGATGGGTAAGACGGACAAAGCAGAAGACATCCTCTCTAAACTAATTGGCAAAGAGGGTGCCAGAAAAGAAATAAAAGAAATAAAACATAGCTTCGATAAAGAGGAGCAAGCATCTTTAAAGCCCTATTATACATTTATGATAACATGGCTTATACTATTTGTAGCATCCTACATGGGCTTAAAATTATTGCAAAACGCTAGTGCTTTGGAAATAGCAATGATAAGTAGCTTTGTTATAGCACTCATTGTACCTATACGTGCCTATGGTTTTGCTATTATTATGACAGGTGTTTTGTTATCTTCATTTCAGCAATTTGTAGGTATTAATGTGGTATTATATTATGCTCCCGAAATATTCAAAAGTATGGGTTCGGGTACAGACTCGGCTCTGTTGCAAACCATCATTGTGGGTATTATCAATTTATCGTTTACGGTATTAGCTATTATGACAGTTGATAAATTTGGTCGAAAACCTTTACTTATCATTGGTGCTTTAGTTATGGCTGTATCGATGTTAGGGTTAGGCACATCATTTTCTCAAAGCTTACCTGGTAGTTTAAAACTTATATTTATGCTCACATACACAGCTGGTTTTGCAATGTCTTGGGGACCTGTATGTTGGGTTATGCTTGCCGAAATATTTCCCAATTCGGTAAGGTCGGCAGTTATGTCAATTGCTGTTGCTGCACAGTGGGTATCCAACTTCCTTGTATCGTGGACGTTTCCGATCATGGATAAAAATGAGACACTTGTTAGCGAATTCAATCATGGATTTACATACTGGTTGTATGGCATATTATCTGTCGTTGCTGCCATATTTGTATGGAAAAAATTGCCTGAAACAAAAGGTAAAACGCTTGAAGACATGGAAAAATTATGGAAAAAATAAGATCTTGAATTTCTATTTACTAAAAGGAAGGCTCGCAATTGCGAGCCTTCCTTTTAGTAAATCTATTTTATTTCTTTTTCTCTAATCTTTCGATACGTTTTTTCAAATCAGGATGGCTTGAAAAAAGCTTACTGTATTTACTTTTTTCTGGTGTACCTGCTTCTTCCTGTAAGCTAAGTAATACGCCTAACGAGCCTGCCATATTTTGGCTTCCTTTTGCTGTCTTTTTCAGAAAGTCGAAGGAATAGTCATCCGCACCATTCTCTTGTTTTTGCGAAAATTGTGCATTACCTAACGATTCTGCCAAATTTCCCAACTGCGAATCCGTTAAGGCTGTTGCAGCACCACCACCAATAGCTCCAGCAGTTTCTTTTAATGCCGACATTCTCAGAGCAGCTACGAAAGCATCTTTAGAGTCTTTGTTTACAACATGACCTATCTCATGAGCTATTACAGCTAATATTTGATCGTCTGTCATTAAGTCCATCAACCCAGCAAAAACACGAATACTACCATTGGCACATGCAAAAGCATTTACATCGATCACATGGTAAGCTTGGATATCCAGATTATACTGTTTTACAAGATCGGCAGGAACAGCGGATGCTATGTTTGCTAATCTTTTGGCAATTGCCTTTTTACCTGCATCTTTATCGGTTGTTTTACATAATGGATTATGTTCATCCATCCATTTCATATATTCATTGGTGTATTGAACAACCTCTTCGTCAGATATGGTAAGTGATTTTACACCTTTTGATGCTGCACTAGCAACTTTGTCTATTTTTATTTTTCCAAATTGAGCATTCGCAACAAAACTGCATGATAACACGAATGATAACACGATGAGTCCCTTTTTCATAAATTAAATATTTTTTTAATAAACATAAACTATTTTAAACTCCTGTTTTTGTAAAATTTATAATAATTACACATTAAATCTAAAGTGCATTATGTCACCATCCTGCACCACATATTCTTTTCCTTCTACACTCATTTTTCCAGCTTCTTTTACTGCCGACTCTGAACCTAAAGCAATAAAATCGGCATATTTGATAACCTCGGCACGGATAAACCCTTTTTCGAAGTCGGTATGAATAACGCTTGCTGTTTGTGGTGCTTTCCACCCAGCCGTAAATGTCCAAGCACGCACTTCTTGCACACCTGCCGTAAAGTAGGTTTGCAAACCCAAAATTTGGTAAGCTGATTTGATGAGACGAGCTACGCCCGATTCTTCTAAACCTATTTCGGATAAAAACATCTGACGCTCGTCGTACGATTCAAATTCGGCTATCTCTGATTCTATCTTAGCAGCAACCACTAATATATCGGCATCTTCATCTTTTATTGCTTCACGCACTTGCTCTACATATTTATTGCCTGTAGCAGCACTAGCCTCATCCACATTACATACATACAATACAGGCTTATAGGTAAGCAAATACAACTCTTTAGCTGCTTTTTCGTCTTCTTTGTTATCAAACTTAACGCTACGTGCAGACTTGCCTTGCTCCAGAACTTCTTTGAACTGAATCAGTATATCGTGCATACGTTTAGCTTCTTTATCGCCTCCTGTTTTTGCTTGTTTTTCAACTTTTTGGATCCGTGCTGTTACTGTTTCCAGATCTTTTAACTGCAATTCTATATCTATTATTTCTTTATCACGAATAGGGTTCACACTTCCATCTACATGTGTTATATTGTCATCGTCAAAACAACGCAAAACATGTAATATGGCATCGGTCTCACGTATATTTGCCAAAAACTTGTTTCCCAAGCCTTCGCCTTTACTGGCACCTTTTACCAAACCTGCAATATCAACGATCTCGACTGTGGTAGGGACAATGCGATTGGGTTTGACCAATTCGGCTAATTTATTCAAACGTTCATCAGGAACGGTTATTACACCCACATTGGGTTCGATAGTACAAAAAGGAAAATTTGCCGATTGTGCTTTTGCATTCGACAAACAATTAAAAAGGGTAGACTTTCCTACATTCGGAAGTCCCACTATACCGCATTGAAGAGCCATCGTATCTAATTATTTATTTTTGAAGGGCAAAGATAATCAAAATATTGTACTCACTTGGCGAATGTACTAATTGGCAAACGAAACAAATGCATGCTACACTTAAATTGAGGTTAAGAAACAGAAAATAGGAAAAATTATACTTGATTGTTAATATCTTTGCCTTATAAAAAAATTGAAGAATGCATTTATTAGAACCCTCTCAATGGATCGACTATGAACTAATTGATTCTGGAAATTATGAAAAATTAGAGCGATTTGGCACATATTGTATT
Organism: Bacteroidota bacterium; assembly: GCA_039799165.1. Classification (GTDB taxonomy): domain Bacteria; phylum Bacteroidota; class Bacteroidia; order Bacteroidales; family Dysgonomonadaceae; genus Dysgonomonas_A. The sequence continues at coordinate 375 of JBDLTH010000163.1, read as the reverse complement.
GCCAGACCCGAACCTCAAGCTGTTTGGAATAAATCGTTATCTGAAGACGAATGGCAAAAAATGGCTGGTGCTACCTTTAGACGCGAAAAAGGGAAATCGTCGCAAGATGGAAACGAAAGGGGTGAGTGGGTGCAACGAAAAGGGATGCCCGACCAATGGTATATCAATTATGACTACAAGGATATGCACTTGAAGTTTAGGTTGGGATTAACCGCTTTTAAACATGTAGGTATATTTCCAGAACAAGCCGAAAATTGGAATTTTATTTACGATACCATCAATAGTTTTGAGTGTAACCACACGAAGGTTTTAAATCTGTTTGCTTATACGGGTGGTGCATCTATTGCAGCTAAAAGTGCGGGTGCAGATGTAACC
>JBDLTH010000162.1:0-29459 GCA_039799165.1 Bacteroidota bacterium | reverse complement strand
AACTATCGAATAGACAATTATCCCGATGGCAAAAGAGACAATGTAGACCTTACATTAGATTTGTTGAATCCTCTGTGTAAAAGTTATTCTATTATAAAAGATGCAGAGTTTAAAATATATTTATAATCGAAAAAACGAAAAGTTCTATTTTCAAAAACGAGATGTGCCACAAATATACAAAAAACATATAAATCTATCAGCCCTTTATCAATCGTTCAAATATGACGATATAAAGGGCTTTTTAGTGCTATAAATGCTTGCGTATGTCATGCTTTTTTTGTACCTTTATAGTATATATGAGTGGTAAAAGTACATACTTTACTCTCAATAATCATCATTTAATTGCGGTTTAAATATTCTTTAAACGTTGTTTTATGGAATGATTATCTTTTCTTACTCAAATAACCCCACCAAGCCCACCACTTGCGCCTCGCAAGATAATCTACATTGCGGTCGTTGGCGTATGCTTCGCGCTCGAAGCTAATATTATAATAGGCAGTCATGCGATTGCGGTATTGTATCAACCGAAACAACCACTCCAGCCCGTACCATAAATAGAACGGCAGATATAGCATTTCTTTCATCTGGCGAGTATGTATCGACTCGTGACGAATAGTGCGCTCGCTGAGCTTTGTTCCATAGCGAACGAAGATCACTCCAAATAGATTAATGGCTGCAAAGCCCTTGGTAGGCAGATACTTGTTTTCTTTTATTTTCATATTTGTTTTAGTTTGTTTATATTTGTTTCGCAAATCAATAAATGACTATGCCATGAAAAAGCTATTTATACTTCTACTATTACCTCTCTTTATAGCGTGCTCCAGCGACGATAATGAATTAGACCCTGCTGGGCAAAAACAAGACTATACAAGTTTTGTAATTGAAAACACATCAAAAGGAGATTGCAAAAACCTTGTGGCTGGGTATAGACTGGCTGATAACACTCTCAAAAAAATAGAGAACTTTGGAGCTCTGAAAGCTGGAGCGACTTCAAAAGAAATAAAAGTAGATTTTAGCCAAGTAAAAGAGGTACTGCTTTTTGAAGGAGAATTGTCTGATAAAATATACTCTAACATACTTATATTGACAAATTACAAAGATTTCAAATTAAAAGAGAACACTAAAAACATCTATACAATGCCAACAACACAGACTCAACTCACTAGTATAAAGCATTCGGATGCCACACAATACCCTCAGTAATTAAAACTTAAATCTACTGAACATCCAAGTGCCTTTTTTCTCTTCATTCACTGCACCCCATTCGCCAATGTAAGTGCACATAGCCGTCCAGCCCTCGCCGACGTCGAGATAGTCGTTTTGTGAGCTATCGTCAAACAATCTCTGCCCAAGTGGAGCATAAATTCTCATATATCCCGTCCACCATTGCTTAAACCATATAACAGTGCCTTTATAGGCATTTGTCGGCAAATAAACGTGCTGGGCTTTAGTCGAATTTCCTAAAACATACGACACTCCTCTGGTTAAACGGGTAGTATTTTCGACATCTCCAGTTAAGTCAATCATATTTAATATCATCCCATTTACTTTCAACTGGTCGAACCAACCTCCATAAGCAGGCGCGGGGTTAGCCGACTTGTTGGATGCTGTACCAAATACGCCTACTATTCCATAATTACTGCCCCATCTATCTTTATCCATTTTGCCAAAGCCCAAGCCTGCTATTGCCGCTTTCATGGACATGCCCGACGAAGCTGGCAAAGTATCAATACCCGCCCGATTGGCAAATACACCTTGAGACGATAAATAAGCTACATCTCCGTCCGTTATATTACGAGCCTCGACTCTTGTGTCGTTACTGGAGTCTAAGCGTATATATTGCTCTTTTGTTTCTTCGCCCCCGTTCTCAGTCCATCGCCTTGTATGGTTATTGAATTGCAACGATCCGTTGAGCCCATCGAGCACCATCGCATTAAGATTGCCCGTGGTGGCTTTCGATTTTATTACTTGATTAGAAAACAAAAATCCCGCTATAAACGCCTCGCCATATACATTCAGTGCCTCGCGTATGGTAGCATTTTTCATTGTCAGCGTTTCCTCTTCCGTTACATTGTAGTCTATGCCGTTGTCGCTATTGCCCAGCTTAAACTGATTTTTTAAGGCTTTCCAGTAGCTGCCGCCATCGGAACTGCGGATCGTATCCACAGTCAACTCCCGTGGCGAGAGCATCGCCAAGCCGAACATCGTGGTAAATGGGCGGTCGCCCTCTTCGTTCTCCGAATTGATAAATGCCACCCAAAAAGTATAAAAGCCCTCGAGATCGTCCAGCTTTATCTTTTCGGTAGAAATAAAGAAAGTACCATCGCCAGTCAATCGCCCATTCTTTATCGCCAAATCTTTAGAAGCTTTGATATATAGATAGTAGGGAGTATTTAGCTCCATCAGATTGTCGGATACATAGGCAGGCACTTCCCAGTAGGGCTTGCGACCATCAATTTCTATCGTGCCATGCTCTATCCTCGATGGTGGGCAATGGAACTGCTTGTTCGCGATGTTGAAATATAAGTCGGGCTCAATGGTAGCTACCCAGTCGGCGGCTAAAAATCTATATTGCAGGCTGGGAGCACCCGCACGAAATATCAATCCCTCGAAAACAAGCGCACTAAACAGATTGTCGGCAAACTCGTCCGTCATGCCCATTATATTATCAATAAGCTCCTGCGTGTCCTTCCATCGGCGGCGGGCAAACTCCCGCACCTCGCGATCCTTTCGGTCGGTAGCCTGCTCCTGCGTAGGTATTTCATTGATCACCGAGCCCAGCGTGCGGCTGCTTACATTGTTCGCGATCGTTATTTCGGGGCTTTGCGGGTCGTTGACCATTTCTTTGACAGTAACAATACGCACATCCACTGGCTCGGGTAGAAACTGAGGGTCTGAAAACTCCACAAAGAAGCCGATATTCAGAAAGCCGCGTATCTCGCCCCAGTTTCGCTTGGCGTGGATACCATCCAATTGCCATCGGTAGGTATATTGCGGCTGCTCGTTCTTCCACAAGTATTTTGCCGTTTCATCCAACGCCTCGTCCTCGGCGATGGTTATATATTGCTCGGGCATCTGCATATGAAATACAGCGTAGGTGTCGCCCACGGCTGGGATAATGTTCCCTTGTGGGTATATCAAGCCGCCCTCGTCAATAGGCACAAGCTCAAATTTTCGTTTGTCGTGGATATATTTCACATCAAACTCCTTGCCTGCCAACTGCCCCGTCTGAAAGATAAGGGTCATGGTCTCGCCAGCGATAATTTTCTTTGAAAAATCGAGGTCGGCGGGGATGTCCTCGTCTATGATATTGTAAAAACCTTTTTTGTCGTCTATCATTTCCACGGCAGACACTACACCCACACGCTTGGGATAGAATTTGGATACGTCGAGGCTGTCCTCCTCGCCTGCCAGCGGTTTGACACGCTCGAGGTACGAGCCTGAGGCATCCGTTGTATATTCTACGCCCTCGTGCACAATCTTTCTGCTCTTTGGTAGTAGCAGCGTATCGTTGCCGTAGGTGGAGCGATCTATATTACGGTCGCCGCCCTCTACATATACGCGGTTTATAATGCGTTTGCTGTCGAATTGCATGCGGCGGATGCCGCCCAGTATCCCGTTGCTGTAGCCATACGATAGTTTGATGCTCATTTTCTTGCCGTTCTCGTCCAGCCGCTCCACACGGCGGACGTGGATCGTATATTTATCGACCTCCCATTCTGTATTGAATGTATCGGCAAGCTTGGGCAGTACGTCGAAACAAAAGTCGTGATTAAAATCCATGATAATCGGCAAGCTTTCGATGCAGTCGCCCACCGCCCACGGGTATTGCGGGTATTTGAGCTTTAGGTTTGCCACCAAGAGCTCGGCTACCATCCGTGGCGTGGCTGTGATAGGGAATTTCAACTTAAAGGAGCTGGTCGGTTTGATCAGCCCGTTCTCTATCAGATAGTCGAAGAACTTGAACTTCGTACTCTTCAAAAAGTTTATCGAGCCCTCGAGGCTGAGTGAATAGCTAAAGTTCTCGCTATGCTCCTTTACGTAGTCCAAGGCACGGGGCATCCAGTATCGCTCGGTCATAAAATCGCAATACGAGCCCTCAATAATAGGAACAAACTCGGGCAACGAAAATTTTAGTTCCAGACTATTTGCGCCCATTATCTCACGCAGGCGGTAGCTGCTGTCATCCATCGGGATGTCAAGCAATAATTTATTATCGGGTGTATATAGTTGCATAATGATTATATATTAACAATGTGATAAACAGAAGCTGCATCTTGATCGCCCACTTGGTCATAACCGCTTTGGGCAGGATGAACGGCATTGTCATATCTGGTTTCTCTATCAACTGTATTACGTGAATTAGGAGCTATTTCAGATTTTGGGAAATTATATGTTCGGTCAATGATAACATGGGTAGGAATAAGAAAAATATTGTTATTCCTAGATGTATCATTATCAAACTCAGCAATTAACCGCTTTTGCCATTTCCAAAGATTTTTCATGTACTGGTAGATCGTTTGCCCAGCATTGTAATTCACGCCGAATGAATCCTGCGAAATACTACAAGGTATGGTTACTTTAATAGCAATCTTAATACCGTCAACGGCTTTAAATGCGGCTATCATTTCGCGGCAATGTTCGACCATTTCATCAATTTTATACTGCAATGCAGATTCGCCGACATAGCCGAAAATATCGTTAATACCCAAATTTACCGTTACAATATCACCCGCACCCATCACAATACCAAAGCGTGACAAATAAACCGAATAATCAAGTTTTCCATTATTCCAGAGTGGGTTACCCGCAATGGTATCATAACTTGCATAGGCTATTGTAGCGGGTGATCCACCGCCCGCTTTTATAAGTACACCGCTTGCGTCTGGGGCTTTTGTGCCCTCACAATTCAAATAACCAGTACCATCCGTGACATTTATCTCTACAATGGTATAAGTATTACCATTCTGTAAATATGCCGATCCCAGTTGTGGTATTTCGGCTAATTCCGTTACATTGAAAGCATAATTTGTCCGCCCTTGCGTAGCATAATCTTCAAAACGCCAGCCCCCACGCCCTTCGTGCCTGTTTAATCCAGACCCTCTAGAGCCTTGAAAACGGATGTCTAATGCAGCTGGATCATTTTCGGCAATAATCACTTTTTGCGGTTGCCCGCTTGATAAGGTACTATCGCCCCATTGATTCATATTTACTATTTTACCAGAGCCAACGGCAGGAACTATTATAACCGAGCCGTAATAGGTTGCCAATACCTTACCGTTATATTTTACGACTATTGATAAAGGTTTTGTGCCTATCCATGTATCAGATGGCGTTAAACGAAAATATCGCTCATGCTGTAAACCGACCGAACAATCGACATTAATATCGAGCATGGACAAGGGGAGATTGCTTTCGATTATATTGTCAAAATAGATATTCGTTTGTAATCCTACTTTTGCATATACCCTGCTGGTCAAAACGATATTTGCATAATTACTGTCTGAACTATCTAAGTCTAATCTTTCTTTAATATTGCCAATCTGTTTGTCAGTCAACTGATACAGCTCTTCAATCATCCCTACTCGGAAATAGAACGGATAGCCCGTTTTTGCTGTGCCTATCAGTGTATTTGTTAAACTGCCTCCTGTAGAATAAACATCACCTTCATACCCGTTATCTTTAATGTAAGGATACGAACCCCCGTAAGCAAATCGGGTGATTAATTTATCACACCAATATCGAAGGAATAATACCTCGGAATCACTATTTTCGATTATCTTGTTTAAGGGAACAATTATAAATTGCGTCTCATTGGGCTGTATATTTACAGTAACCGTTTTGTCGGCTAATTGTAACCCGTTGTAATCCTTCACGGATAAGGCAAGACGTATTTTTGTTAATGGCGTTGTATCTCTATTAATAATACAGACCTCGGCAGCATTGAAGTGTTTTCTGATTCCGATATGGCAACCCCAGCCCGAGAATGTAGAGATTGCATTTTGATTGCTAAAAGAACCCGATTCCCATTTTTGTTCATCTTGTAGTTGGATAGCAGGCTCAGACAATTGGTCTAGTTCGTTCCTTAATGAATCAGTCTCCTCTTTTACTTCATTCAAAACTGGCAAACGTGATTCTATATTCTCTATTTGCTCCTCTCTTAGTTGAACTGTGTGTGTACCCCAAACCATCCATGCAGCCACTCTTAGTGCAGAATCGGCAACTTCTACAAACGACATACTGAGCCCCGTATTGGTGGTGTACATTACTTTACCATAGCCAGCATCTGGGGTATAAGGATATTTCATGCCTGGTATCCTCAGTATGGTGCTTAGCCTATCAGTAGCATATTCTACCCAAAGCGGGGCATTCTCTGCATTCTCAATTAATTTGAAATTGAAAGAAATGTCCTTGTTTTCATTTGGAGAGACAAATATGTCTTTTATTATATCGGCAAGTACAGCACCGTTATACCCGCCACTTTTAATGCGTAGCCGTACCTTTGTCAGTGCCGATTTATCTCTGTTTTTTATGTTAAACAGAACACCATTGATATTATTTGCTATACCAATATACGATGCCCATCCGCAAAATGTACTGGTATCATAATCATATACACTTTCTGCTTTGGATGCTAAATAATTTCCCATGACGGATATTTCCGCAAGGCTATCAATCAACTCCACTTTGGGTATAATGGCAGACAAAGCTTCCTGCAGCCTAGCCAGAGACGAATTAATATTACTGCCGCCATTGCTGAATATGCGAGGGGATAAACCGACCCCATCATAATAATACATATTGCTTACATTGTCTTTCAGAATATCAAAATCGGCAATTACCCACGACAAAGGTTTCTTGGCATCCCTACCTAAATAATAACGGCTTCCTTCTATGGGTGTGAAAGAAAATACCCCAATACTGGTTATATTTCCACCTGCTTCTGCACCCTCAATATGTTTGTAAAGAGTGGCATGTTTATTTATTTTTGAAATAACACTGAATGAGTACTTAAATCCTGCTTCATATTCAGCATCAATATACGCATCTTTGAGCCACAGATGGACATTCTTATTTACTAAATCCTGCTTTATGGGGAAATCGCTATCATAGGGGTATTTAGCCAATCGGCTACTTTCTTTTACAACTCTGAAAAATCTTCTAAATGATGCTGTAGGGTAAGAATCCCTGAACACACCCGCTGTTCCTGCATTTATGATACCAACGCCAACATTTACTAAAAAGAATGAAGCCCCTAAAGGTGTTGTAAATTCATTTCCAGTAACAGGATTGAGAATAAAACTAACTTGTTTAAATTCGGAATCAAAATAAATAATACTGTGAATATTGGCTAAATATAGTATTTCATCGGGAGTAGTTGTATAATACTGGCTAGCTCCATAAGTTGGATTAACAGCATAATAATATTCTATCCAATGCCAGTAATAACCAAACTTAAAATCATTGGGGGACAGGATATTTGCCCCCGTGCTTGCGATATCCTTTGTCAGCAGGAATCTACTCTTTCCTGTTTCAGCTGATTCAATCTCATTTGTGAATAGCTTTAATGAGGGAGCTAGTATGGTTGATTGTCCTTTCTCTTGGGAAACACCAAACAAAGGAGTCATCTTTGACAAGTCTATACGCCCCGATTTTAGGCTTATAGTTTTATCTTCATAAGCCAGAAATGTAGCCTTGTTTATATCTTCTACAATGGGAAGCTCCGAGCCTTTGATTATCTTAATTTTTGCCATAATTATCTTGTTATTTCTATGTATTCTCCGTCCTCTGTTAATAAAGCGGAGCCATCCTCTGCCCCTAAAACAAATATTGTTAGTCCTGTATCTATTTGTAAAAATCTGAGTGTAAAACTTACCATCACGCCCTGCGAAAAGCCCCCGTGCTTTTTAAAGCCTTCCATCTTACTATAATAGCACTCCGCCTCGCCCAGATAGCTCTCTATCTGTAATGCCTCGTTTTTGGCTAGGTTGTTGAATAGAGCCTCGTAATTATGGTAGAACTCAGCCAAGGTGCTAGCTGTCATCGTGCATTTGATCGCTATTTCTTTTGCCTCAAATGCAGGTTCATCACTTGGATACGCCAGCAACCCAGTTTGTCGGGCAAAACTTCGTACTAATGGAGCTTTGACGGCAGGCAATAACAACATACTGCTGTAACATTCATTTACTACTATGCCAAATGTCGCAAGGTCTAAGCCATTTATAAGAATACCCGATGCTGGGTATTGCTTACTTGAGTTGGGTACTCGTATGGTAGGGTCGGTAAAAAGTTGCAGGGGGTTATCCATCGAAAAATCGACGGCAAATGCTCCACGTTTGTCCCCAGCTTTATACAGCCCGCCCTTGTGGTTATATTCAGTACATGAGAGATAACGAAGCTTGAATGTATGAGCAAATTCTCGCATATAAAGCTCTATGTAGCCCCCTGTTATTAGTGTGTAGAATGAATTTAGATTAAATTCATATTCTACGCTGTTAGAGGCTGAGATATAGAAATGAACTGACAGCGTGCGTTCTTTGAAATACACTTCTGTTAAATCAACATCTACCCCATCGTATTCATACCAATTGTTCTGCTTGGGTTCGCGACGGTCGGGAAATGGCAAAAAATCATAGTCGCCCCCTCTGAGTATAAAAGCCCCGAAGTCTGCTATATCTACACCGTTTATTATTACGCTACCTTTCATTAGTCTAACTTCATTTTTAATCCGTAGGAATCAATATCCTCCAGTTTTTTAACTACTTGCGGCAACTCCTCCAAATACTCCCAATAGGCAGATCGCTCTACCAATACAGAGAGCTGTCCCGTGATGGTTCGTTGTACCAGTAACTCCTCCCGCTGGTCATTACGGATATCGCCAACCAGCTGGCGGGTGGCGTACATGTGCCCGTTGAGCTCAAATATGGAGTCCTGCGATGCCGTGGCAAAACCGCCAGACGCTCCTTTACGTTCGCCCTCGGGGCGGTCGAAACCGTTAGCCTCTGCGGTTTTCCAAAACTCCTCGAGAAATTGGTTTGCCTTTTCGATGTCGCCGTCCAGCCCGCCAAAGAATCCTCCGAGGATATTGGTTATTTTTTTTGATAGTTGCTCCTCCGTCAATTTATCGTCGGCGAGGTCTTCGTATACATTATTTATATCTTTTTCAAGTTTATCGAAGCTATCCTTGAGATATAGCCCGAAAACCATCTGCTTGGCTATGTCGTCAAGCACATCGGTTACATTGCCTTTAAATAGCTGTGCCGCGTCCTCCCCGTTTTGAAAGGCTGTCACGATGCTATCACTCAAAGCGTCGCCCAATCCGCCGAAAGTCTGGCTCAGATAATCTTTTAATTGTTCCTCGGCTTCTTTAGCTGCTTCGTCGAGCGAGAGTAGAGACTCCAACAGGGCTTTATTCTCATCGCTCATTTTGTGCGTGTTGAGAATAGCCTGTATACGGTTGGTGTTAAGGTTTCCTTCTTTGTCTATAACATCATCGTAAGTGTCTAATAAAGACGAATACACATCTTTTTGTTTTTTCCAAAACCCCCAACCACTTTTTCGGCTACCCGTTACGATATCCACATCAGCCAGTGCACCGATACCATCGTTATAGGCTTGCAGTTGCTTTTTGTATTGTTCTATTTGTGATGGGACATTGCCCTTGAATGGGTTTATGCTCAAAGTAGGTTTCTCGCCCTGCATTTCTTTTTTGAGCTGGGCTATGGAGTCGCGGTAGGTCAATATGGAGTTAGCTGCCCCACGTATCTGGTTTGTGCCAAATATATTAGTGCCTTGCTTATAGTATAATTGCTCTTTGATTAGCAGGAGGTTATACTCGCGTTGCATTTCTAGCTTGGCAAGAGCTAACTTACGCAAGGCTTCCTGGTGTTCTTTTTCGACGGCTGCCAAACTTGTAAACATCTTAATACCCTCACCTATTGTTGCCATTGCCCCGCCAGCAATACCACCCGTAGCAAAACCTTGTGCAATATTGCCTGCAGCATCAAGTGCTTTGTCCAGTCCCTCGTCCAGCCCGCCGAAGATGGACTTTATATCATTGATAACGGATACAGCTTGTGCTCCGCCTTGTTGAAAGCTGGCAAACAGCGACTTGGTTTTGGTTTCGGCATCCTCTGCCGACATCCCCGTTTTTTCAAATCCCTGCTTTATCTTATCGAAGAGTGCTCCATTGACCAGCCCCGATACACTTTTTGGTGAGGACTGCATTCCCTTGAGTTTCTCTTCCAAAATATCGGCTTCTTTCAGTGCGTTCTCGTCGCCCCGTTCTTTTAGGAGGTCTATTCTTTCCTGCAGATACTTTTTGACGATCTCGAATTTTGCTTGCTCGGCTACCGTTGTCAGCCCGATGGAGGCAAGGTTGTGTGCTTTTTCCATTTCGAGCATCTCGTCAAGGTCAGCCTTGCGTAGTTGGTCGTCGATGTGGGCACGATCCTCGTCTTTTTTCTGAGCCGTCAGAAACGGAGTTATATCTATATTCTCATCCGCTTTCTTTGCCTCTCTGATAACCTCCTCGTAATAGCGTTTTATTTCGGCAATATTATTATCCAGTTCGCTGGCAAAGCGGGAATTGACCTCCGCAAAAAGATTGTCCAGTGTTTTTTTAGAGTTGGCGTTGATCACCGCCAGTTGATGTTCGTATTGACGGGTAGATTCCACGTCCAGCTCAAAAAGCTGTGTTCTCTGCTCTGTGGCTGGTTTACCCGTCTTTTTTTCGAGGGCTTCTATTTCGGACATCTTTTTTAAAATAACTCCTTGCGTAGCATCGTATTCTGCCCGTATAGCGGCACGTTCGTGTGTTGCCCCCTCTTGTATGGCTTTGACACGGGCGTTATCTATTCGCTTTTGCAGATCGTATGACATTTTTTCGAGGGAGGTAGTTGCAGTTTCGGCAGCTTTCGCCGCTTTTTTTGCAGCCGACAGACCGCTTTTATTTTGTCCTGCGATATCCCATATTTTTAACTTTTCGGTAGCTTGATTATAATCGGATACCGCTTGCTTCCATTCCCCTGTCTCTTTTTGTGTGTCTTTGAGCACCGCCATACGTTCAGAAGCCCTCTTTTTTTGTTGCTCATAAAAAGCCTTACTACCCTCTACGATAATATTATTCTGAGTGATACCCGCCTCTTTTACGGCATTGGTATAGTCATTCGTGAGAGCTATGTTTTTGTTGATATATTCGCCAGCCTCTTTAAGCAGTTTTTCAGCTTTTTCTCTCTCTTCGTCAGCAGCAGACACAGCCCCCGAGTTCCTAAGTACATTCTGCCCATCACGGTGTACGAACTTATTTGAGTTCCAAATTTTCTCCCAATTGGAGGGATCTTGCTCCCTTACGTCGGCATCGTGCATTTTCTGCATTGCCTGCTTGTATTTTTCCGATGCCAGTTCCATTGCCGCTGCCGCCTGTGCCCGCATCATTATAGCCTTTCTGAAATTTTCGGCATTAGTAATAAATAGATTATCGGCTTCATTTACGGTTTGGATAGAGACACCCAATTGGTCGAACGATTTTTGATTTTCGTCAATGTATTTTTTCTTGGCTTGTAAATCATCACCCAATGAAACATACCCCTGTTGTAGTCGGTTAAATTCGGCGGTCAGTTTAGAAGCAGACGACGCAGCAGACTCGTTGAATTTTCTTGTATCTTCCAGCCCTCTGTTAATTTCATCCTGCCCCTCTTTCCATGTTTTATAAGCATATACAACGGCAGCAATAGCCACAAGGATAAGCCCGATACCACCAGCTACAAAAGCCTTGCTTAGACCAATTGATATACCTAACTGAGTATTGAGTAATTGTGTTGCACGAGTCCATAGGGTCTTAACCCCCGTAAGAGTGCGGGTACTTCCGATAGCATTAACGACAGCTGCATTTTCGATACCCAAACCTTTGCATACTTCCTTAATGGCAGTACTCATTATATTGCTGGCTACCGAATTTTCTTCTATACTTTCGGTGCTATCGTCGGTACTTTCTGCTATATCTTCTTGATTAGCTATTAATTCGAGCGCATTCTCTACAAGGGTAGCCTCTGTTTCAGCCATATTCTCACGAGCCTCGTTAAGGACGTCACTCACATCCGCTCCTTCCTGTATGGCTGTATTGGCTTGCGCAAGGGTCGATTGATAAACAGTTAATTGTTGCTCTGCTTTTGTCAAAGCCTCTTCCATTACTTCAATCTTTTTTATAGCATTGTCAAACTCGCCCGCATTGTCGGCTGTTAGTTTTCGTTGCTCAGCCAAAGCCGTAGACATATCTAAAACAACCTTGTTAAGTCGCTCAATTTCCTTTAGCATGGAATCGACCGACTTTGTCATTTCTTCATTAGCCTGTGCCGCCCTTGGGGCTTCCTCGCTAATGTTTTGGTTCATATTAATATCTATATCTATTGGCTCTAACATTGCTTTGTCGTTTTATCTGTGATTGCCGAACATATTGGCGGCATCTGCTACCGATGTTATTGTTTCTACCTCTGTTGGCGGCTTACCCTTTACGTAGCGAGGTGCGTCTGCCATTTCGAGTAAAAAGAGTACCCACGCTTGCCCCCAAAGTATATACTTATGTGTGTAGCCGAATTTCTCTTTTAATTGTCCTATCATTCCAAAAGGGCTATGAAGACCAGCCGTGTAGCCTCTTAACTCCCCTTTGCCTGTTGCCCCGTCCTCTTCGTCATCATCATTCGCGTTTGACGATTGAAGTATTTGGTAATAGTCGTAAAACCCTCTATTTTATTTAGGCTCTCTATGTGTCTGAATATGCGTATCAATACATGTGCGGGGCACTTATTTAATAGTCTTCTGGTGAGAGTTTCACGCTTGAGATCTATTGCCTCGGCATCGTTGAGCACCGCCGTAGCGATAACTTGGGCTATTACCTCTAACTTGGTATGCAGTTGCAAATTGGTGCGAGGCTCGTCGAGCTTGCCCTCAAGCATCAAAATTGCTATTTCCATTATTGCACCAGCACGAAGCGGGCGAATATGTATTTTATTTTTGCGCCTTATTCTATCCCAAATAGGGGCATCGGGTAAATTGAACCGAATACCCCTATCAAGTAATAGATTGGCAGCATCTTGTTGTATACCTGCCATAGTCTAGCTTATTTTTTAGTCTCTGTTTTTTCGACTACGGGGGCACTCATAGGCGCGACCAATGGTGCGGCAAGTGGGGCAGGGGGTGCTACTACTGTGCTTGTGTCTGTCTCCCAAATACCGATTGCTCCCGCGTTGGGTACTACGGGTGTAAATTTGAATGGAGCTTTTACACGCCCGCCTACACCTACATTTAAGTCTAGTGTTACATAGCCTTTTACTTTTGGGAATACGAGCCAACCGCCCCCATGAAAGCGAATACGCACCGCCGTATTGATAGGTAGAAGACTGTCGGTCATTTCGTAGGCTGTGCCGTCAAGCTTACCACCTACAAGTGCTACCAACTGTGCCGCCGTCATGTTGACAAACGAACCCGTCATAGTCTGCCCTTTTCCTGTAAATGAATTGTCAATAGCATTGTCGTGCTCGTGGCAATATACAGGGTCTTCGTCGGGTGCTTCGGTTACGATTGTTAGCTCGTCATCGCGTAGGGTCTTAGGTTGCCCCACCCATGTAGCAGCTAAGGCAGTAACCTTGTCTTTAATCGGGTTGCTTGAAAAATCAATCCCTGCGACTCTCATTTTTGCTTTTATACTTTCTGCCATTTTATTTTAATTTTCTGTAAATAATATATACTATGAATAAACCAAATAGGATACGCCCGCACCATATTTGAAAATTTTGCCAACCGCTAAGCACTACAGTCTTTTCTTTGTTGATATTGGTTACAAGTGCCTTGTTTTCCTTTTGTAAACGATACTCCTCTATTTCTAAATTTTCTATTAAAAGAGTGAGGCTGTCGCAGTTGGCTGTTATTTCTATTGTGCCATCGTCGGCTACTTTTGCCGTAGCTGTGGCATTCCCTTGCTTGTTTTGGAAGATTGCCCCTTTGGGGAGCTCTGCCAGTTGCTGCGGCGTTACATTCAGTTTAGCCGTCGCCTGCGGAGTCGTCCACGCTTTCGTCGTCTTGGTCACTTGGAGGCTCACGCTGTCGGTTGTTTGCTCCGTTTGCTCTCTTGTCTCGCTTATTATTTCCTTTTGACTTCGACAGCTCCAGTTGGATAGGGCAAGAAGCAAAGTGAGGACAAGTATGATATTGTTTAAATGCTTTTTCAAATTTGTAAATGGTTTTATTGAGTTCTAAAATCTGCTCTTCTGCTTTCGACAAACGAAAGGCTTGGTCATCATGAAGCTTTTTATAGAGGTCGATCCAGCTACTCTGGTTATCTATATCTTTGGCTGTATTGCTCGCTTTCATACCCTCTACTTCCGCTTTTAGCTTATTTTTCTCTGCGGTAGCTTTCCAACCAAAATAGCCGATTATCACCGTAACAGACGGCAGTACCATGTTTTTGAAAATCTCTATAAAATTTAGTTCCATTACTTAGAGAGTTTGAAAAATTCCTATTTCCTTGAGCCATGCTTGTACATCAAACGACGGGCAGGCTTTAGCCCCAAAATGATTGTGTCCTACTATCTTCACATCGGGAAAACGGCAATGAAAATCTTTTACCAATTTTTCTAATGTGTCTTTTTGGGCTTGTGTACGTGTGTCTTTTGGCGTTTTACCATCCAAAGCCACACCGCCCGAATACACCCAATGCTGAGATATAGAGTTTTTGCCAGCTACGCCGTTTGTTATTTCCCAAGGGTCTACAATACCGTCGTCGTTGTTTGCTACAAGCTCTTCTACTGTGCCATCTAAATGTATCATTCTGCGATAGCCCACTTGCTTCCATCCCCTGCCTCCTTTTGCTACGGGTGCAGTATGCCAGTGGCGAATATCGTCGCTGGTTACCTCGCGCCCTTCGGGAGTAGCAGTGCAATGCAGCACTAAATATTGTTGTTTGTTTGCCATCTTTTATAGAATTTAAAGGGTATTTAAATCGGGTTTAAATACCCTTTGATTTTACATTTATAGTGGTTTACTCAGCCTTGTCGCCTGCTAACTCTTCCGAGAAGTACGCCTCGCCGAGAACTTCGATGATCTTGTCACTCAGTTGGGCATTTGTCATGCCTTCCTTGATTTCAATCTCCAGCTTGTTTTCGGCAATCAAAGCCTCCAGCCCGTTTCGGCTGATCCTTTTGATAGCAGCCTTTGTTAGTTTGGTGTTGTCAACTTTGACATCCTCCACTTTGGCAGCATCCGTGGACACTTTCTTTTCCTCTTCTGATTTGGCTTCTTGATCAGCTAGTTGCTGCTTAATAGCCGCCATCATTGTCGGGTTGGCATACAATCCATCGAAGCCTTCTACTGGCTGTAAACCAGCTGCTTCAAAGTCGATGCCTTCCGAAACTGGCGCGGCAAAAGACGCACTTGCTGGCGCAGCAAAACCTGCGGGTGCAGCCAATGGTGCTGCTGCAGGAGCAGGCGGTGCAGGAACTCCACGTCCATCCCACAATACGATATCCTCCCCGAATGCGATGTTCGTATCTACTTTCATCAGCATTTTGAAGAAGTAACGCTCCCCAGCATTTTCCAATAGGTCGATTTTGATCACATCCTCGTCGTCCGCCAAATGTCCGTGCTGGCAACAAGGCGTTGGAATTAGCCAAACGCGAAAAACCGATCGGCAACTGGGATATTAAAAATATACGGATGGTGGATATCAACAATCCCGATCCGCAAAATGACTATTTATACGGCACATCGGTATGGATAGAGAAAAACAGCGAGGAGCAGATCGATCTCGTGCAGGCACAAGTATCTGCCTCGTCGGTGCAAAAGGAATGCTACAACAATCCGATCTCCGAAGGGGACACCTTTAAGGATATGACGTGGGGCAAAGTACCGCCACTGAGTGCATTCCCATTCCTAATCAACTACGCCGACCCTGCTCCCAGCAACAATACCAAGAGCAAAGCTAACTCTTACAAGTCCTGTTTTCTGGTCGGGATATTGGAAGGCAAGCTCTATATCATTACTGGCTTTTTAGATCGGGTCACACAGGCGGAGTTTGTGGAGTGGTTTTATTACGTCGACGATTATGTAAAAGACCGCACCCAAGTTTTCAACTACATAGAAAATAATACGCTGCAAAATCCATTTTATGAGCTTGTCTTTTTGCCGCTATTTGACAAAGCAAGGCAGAGCCACAATAAGATTATCAACATCATACCCGATGCAAGAAAGAAAGCCGACAAGTTTTCGCGTATAGAGGGCGACCTGCAACCTCTGAATATACAAGGCAAGTTGATACTCAACATCGCCGAAAAAGGCAATCCGAACATGATACGCTTGGAGGAGCAGTTTAAGATGGTCAATCCACGGCTATCAGCACCCGCCGACGGCGTGGACTGCGTGCAGGGAGGTTATTTCATTGCAAACATGAAGAATAGCCAGATAACGGCGGGGGCTATATACATGGTAAAAGGTAGGACTAATTCAAAAAGAATATAGATTATGTTTATAACGATAGAAGAAATATATACGCATCTATACCCCGAAAGCATCAAATCCATATCGGGGCAGGAAGAAGAAGATTTAATCTTTGCACTGGATGCTGCTATGGGCGAAGTGAAAGGCTACTTGCACGCTTACGACACGAATAAATTATTCGGGGCAGAGGGCAAGGAACGCAATGCCTATTTGCTTTTGATGGTAAAAAACGTGGCTGTCTGGCACTACATCAACAAGGCAAACCCCAACATCAACTACAACGACAGGCTCTATCGCTACGAATCAACAAAGAAAGATTTGATAGACATCCAGCGTGGCAACTCCGTGCCTGACTTCCCAAAATTAGAAAATGAAGATGGCAGCCAAGTCAATACTTCACAATTCGCATTCATGAGTAATCCCAAACGAACAAATCACGTATAACTATGGAGGATAAAAACAAAAAAGAGAAAAAGACGCTCGTCAAAAAGGACGAGTCCGTTATCGCCAAAAACGTGGTGGTGCGTGTCGGGCGACTGGATACGGTAGATGTGGCTCAATTCAAAACGGCAGTAAATGCTTTCAAACGTGGCAATAGACGACAACTGTACAATCTAGTCTAAACTTTTACAATTTAAACAGACTCTAGCAATTATGATGACAATGCGAATGAAAAATTTACCTATTCTAGACTTACTTCTACTTTTGGTTAGTTGTAGCAATTTAGAGAATAAAAATATTGAATTCCTTTTGGCTGAGATTGATCAAAATTAAAACGAAATTGTCAGCTATGCAGTGATCCCTAGGGATATAGCCTATTTTATATTGTTTGATGAAAGACGCAAGGTTTATGTAGGCAAAGATTCATTAAATACAAAAATCAAAAGGCTGAAATTATTTCCTATTGATAAAATATGCCTCCTACAGCACAAAGCTTCCCTCGGTTGGATACAGTAGAATATACTCTTCGTTAAATTCATCAGCATAGCCTATTCGTAAGCCTTCGAGTAAATTATCTTCGACAAAGTCTGATAAAATAGAATCAAGTGCAATGTCTTTATCTATAACATAGCAGATCACATTCATCTTACCATCTTGTATAGCTGTACCTTCGCAATGCCCATTGCCTGTCCAGCCCAAAGCATTATTTAAAAGTGCCTCAACCTTAGTCTGTTTTTGTAGCAAAGCTGCTGTGGCATCAGTTTCGTTATACGTGTATTGCAGTATAAGTTCGGCATGCGTAATGTCATCAGTATACCCCGCTTCTTTCTTGTCCTCAACTAATTTTGCGAGTGTAACCAATGGTGGTAAATTATCGGTAAACTCATCCGTTTCTCCTATATCGCCTAGCATCCCTCGGTGTATTGTCAAGCTATTGTCATCATTTATCCAAGCCTCAAAATAATACACCACACCTTTTATGGTCTTATAGAGTTTTATCATGCTATTACCCTCATCTTCAGCGAGTGATGCCGTGTCGTCCACCCAATCTGTAATATCGGGTACTTGCTGGTTGCTATAGTATGCTGAGAATACGGTGAATAGATCCTCTTGGCTGGTGTATTCTTTACTGTAATGCCTAAAAGATCCATCCGAATCAAATACAAAACGCATCTCGGCAATGTAACTATCAGCTTGGCGTACAGCTTGTATATATATACTGTTGTTTATAGGTAGTTTAGGTTCTAAAATGAAGTAGCTATCGGCATTATCTTGTAGATCAAAAACAGCTTTTCTGAGTATATCAATGTCATGTTTTCGGAGACCGTTTCCGTTTACAATCAACTTAAATTGCATATTCGTTATATTTTGATGTTTTATAAGCGATACTGAGAATTGTTTTGCCCAAGAAGCCATTGTAGCCCATTATGCAAAAACAGATTGAAATCGTATTCGAAATTAGGCGTAAATATACCTTTGCTGAGGCTAGATGCTATTTCTTGGATAGACCAAAAGCGTCCGTCTTGTACTTCGGTTTCATCGAAACAAAATGAACCATCGTATACAGTATAGAAACAATAGGTAAGTTCTCGTTCTATTTCAGTTTCAATAACATATTTATCAAGGTAATAAATAGTCGAACCAACTAGTCCTATTTCCTCTTTGCCCTCTCGATGTGCGGCTTCCTCGGCAGTTTCGCCCAAATCGATATGTCCACCTACTGACGAGTCCCATTTGTTGGGTTCTATCTCCTTGCTTGCCGCTCGTTTTTGTAGGTATAACTGACCTTGTGTGTTGAATACGTGTAAATGAATAACAGGATGCAGCAGTTTACTGCCATCATGGCATCTACTGCGTGCAGCCTGTCCGATTACTTTTCCAGTTTCGTCTACTAACGGAAATATTTCCTCTTGCATTGGGCCTTTTAATTCTTAAACAATAGGCTCGGTGATTTTCCTTTTTTGAAGATCATAGCATCGTTTCGTTGTCCTTTTCTCAAAGATTTTCTTTGATCTTCGGGCAAAGATACAACTTCGACACATTGTGTAGAGCAGCAGCCTTGCATTTTTTCGGCACAGTTGGCACATTGTATGAATAATAAATGACAACCGTCATTTTTACAGTTGGTATGTGTGTCGGCAGGTTTTCCACATTGGTGGCATTTAGCAATCACATCATCGGTTATACGCTCGCCTAAGCGATTGTCAAACACAAAATTTTTGCCGATAAATTTAGAGGTCAATCCTTCCGCTTTTACTTGACGGGTATATTCAATAATGCCCCCTTCGAGCTGATATACATTCTTGAACCCTTGATGTTTAAAGTAAGCACTTGCTTTTTCGCAACGGATGCCTCCTGTGCAATACATCAACAAGTTTTTATTGTCTTTATATGCCTCTAGCTGTTTGTCTATAATAGGTAATGATTCTCTAAATGTATCTACATCTGGCGTAATAGCTCCTGTAAAATGCCCTATTTCGCTTTCGTAATGGTTGCGCATATCCACAACAATGGTATTGTAGTCTTCGAGCATTGTATTGAAGTCTTTAGCTTTGAGGTGGACGCCAATATTCGTTGCATCGAACGTATCATCGTTTAAGCCATCTGCTACTACTTTGTCTTTTACTTTTACTTTTAGTTTCAAAAACGATTTATTGTCATGTTCTACAGCAATGTTGAGGCGGATACCATTCATAAATGGGTAACTGTCTATGAACTCTTTGAATGCTGAAAAGTTAGGTGCAGGAACTGATAGTTGGGCATTGATACCTTCGTGTGCTACATAAATACGTCCAAGCACATCCAACTGATTCCAACGAACAAAAAGCTCGTCTCTAAATTTTTGAGGGTTTAGGATATGTGCATAGGTGTAAAACGAGAGAGTAAGACGTTGAAGTCCTGCTTCGTCAATCAATTTAGCTCTTTCTTCTGATGTTAATGTGTTGTACAATTGCATTTTATACAAATTTTAAATTAGAATGATAATGAATAGAATGCAAAGATACATGAAGACCTTGTTTGGATAAGACGCTTGTTTATTGATTGTGTTTATGTGTAAAAGACAGAATCTATTAACGGGGTTGTTCTTCAGAGCAGAGTTTATCGATAAACAGTACACCTTGTAAATGATCGTACTCGTGCTGAAATACAATTGCCGTAAATCCATCTACTCGTGAGTAACCATCGAGACGTTCTTGTATCAACACACCATTCTGATTGGTGTATTCAACCTCTATCCAAGGGTATCGGATGGTATTACCGCTGACCCCAGGTATAGATAAACAACCATCCCGTTCAAAGCACACTGTTTGGTTGGGATACTTAGTGATTTTTGGATTTATAGCCACAATAACCCTCTTGTCAGGATCATTGGTTTGAGTAAAAAGAAATATGTTTTTACTGATGCCTACTTGCGGGGCAGCTATTCCTACCCCCGATTTAGAATACATAGTCAACTTCATTCGCTCTACCAGTAAGCCTAGGTCTATATTGCCTATAATACGATCCATATCTGTGCTTTTTTGTCTAAGCACAAGTGAGTCTTGCTCGTTCTCTAATAGCAATACACGCATTGGAGTTTCTACACTCTCACTGTATATCAACTCCATTTCTCTATCCGAAAACTGTGCCATACTTTTTACAGAAAATAATGTAATGATAGTTATTAATACTACAAATCGGCTATTCATCTTTCTGTTTCTTTAGATAATACGTGTTCCTGTATTTGTAGCTATGGCAGAGGCTTGTGTTATCACGACCTCTTGCACACCACAATCAATCGATTTAAAGGCATTATCAAGTTTAGGCAACATACCCCCTGTTATAATACCTTGTTCAACGTATTCTCTATATGTTGCTTTATTCAGCTCAGGGATTACGCTATCATCATCTTTCTCGTCCATAAGCACCCCTTTTTTTTCGAAACAATATATTAACGTAACATCATAATGGGCAGCCATTGCCTGTGCAGTTTCGGCGGCTATGGTATCCGCATTTGTATTCAGTATATTTCCCATTCCATCATGTGTTAGTGGAGCCAGAATTGGTACAATATTTTGGTCTACCAGCAACTTTAAGATATCCGCATTTACATGTTTTACATCTCCCACAAACCCGTAATCAATGTCTTTGATTGGGCGTTTCTCGGAACGGATAATGTCTAAGTCGGCACCTGTCATGCCCAGAGCATTTGTAGCCAATGCCTGTAAGCCAGCTACAATACTTTTGTTAACCAGTCCTCCATATACCATAGTTACCACGTCCAAAGTTTCCGCATCAGTAACACGTCTGCCATCTACCATTTTACTCTCAATACCCAGACGCTCGCCTATTTTAGTAGCAGAACGCCCCCCTCCATGAACCAATATTTTATGTCCTTCGATCAGAGAAAAATCTTTCAGAAGTTTTTTTAAAGAGTCTTGCTCTTCTACTATTTTACCCCCTACCTTTACGATGCTTAATTTATTTTTCATCATCTGTTTTTTTTATTCCATGCAGTGTAATGATCGATTATAGGTCTTGTTTAGGCTTGGAAAAGCACATCATCGACATTATCCAATTCGAGATCAAAGTTACGATTTAAGCTATAAAAAAGCAAAAAGAGAAGTTGTATACCAGTAGTGTGTCGTATAAATGTGCCACCGGTTAAATAAATGAAATTACCACCAAACAATTAGTGGTATTACATTGTTTATAATCAGTAAATTAAAAAGAAGTCAAAAGGTGTAAAAATGTTAAATAGATTCATACAAAGCATTTTATATTTGTTATTAACAAAATAAAAATGCTATCTTTGGATTATGAGTGTGCTCAAGAAAGGTCAAAAACTTATATTTTAATCATAAGAAATACAGTATGGAGAAAACTCTTGTTATACTTAAGCCATCCTCAATTCAACGAGGATTAATAGGCAGGGTTATTACTCGATTTGAAGAAAAAGGCTTACAATTGGTAGGTATGAAAATGATTCAATTAGATGACTCCATCTTGAGCGACCACTATTCGCATCTTAAAGACAGACCGTTTTTTCAACGAGTAAAAAATTCAATGGTAACATCCCCAGTCATAGTGCAGTGTTGGCAAGGCATAGATGCTGCAAGGGTTGTTCGCAACCTGATAGGTAAAACCAATGGAAGAGATGCTGAAGCAGGTACAATACGAGGCGATTTTTCGGTAAGCACACAAGAAAACATCGTACACGCATCAGACTCTGTAGAATCGGCAGTAGTTGAACTTAAACGATTTTTTAAAGAAGATGAAATATTTTCATATACACTTTTAACGATATCTAATGTGTATGCGAATGATGAAATATAATTTTAGTACTAATTAAAACGTATTTAAAACGTGAATTTTAAAACTATAAGATCTTGTGTTTTTGCAACAATGTTATTTCTACCCCTGTGTTCATTTGCTCAAAACGAACAAAGCAAAGAGGACACACGCGTAGAAGTAAAATTTAAGCAAAGGCACAGCAAGCCATCTAATGATCTGTATGCGGATGGAATCAAAATTAAGCGAGATTTATCTTTAATCAAAGAAGCTCAAGAAGAGCGAATCCTAGATTCGGACGAAATCCCATCTGACGACCTTTATGGTGGTGTTTGGAATAACAAGTATGTAAATGCATACGGTTCTGTTGACGATAAGCCTCAGACATTCAACGTTGATCTTTCTAATTTCTCCATGCCCAGCATGGGATATGTAACCTCTAATTATGGTCCAAGGTGGAGACGTTTACATCATGGGATTGACTTAAAAGTACAAGTTGGTGATACCATATATGCAGCCTTTGATGGTAAAGTAAGGATTACCGAATACGAAAGAAGGGGGTATGGCTATTATGTAGTTATACGCCACACAAACGGCTTAGAAACTGTTTATGGACATCTTTCTGGATTTTTAGTCTCCGATAACGAGGTTGTGAAATCGGGACAGCCCATTGCTCTTGGAGGCAATACGGGACGGTCTACAGGAGCACATTTGCATTTTGAGTTACGTTTTTTAGGTAGATCAATCGACCCTATTGATGTTATAGACTTTAATAATAAAGTATGTCATAGAGACTCGTATATGGTAAGCCTGAGTAGGCTGGGTACCCCAGGACAAAGATTGAGCAGAGCAGATAAAAACAGTTCTAAATACGCATCCAAAAAGGGTAATAACAAATACGCAAAAAACAAGGGTTCCGTTAAGCACTATCGCATCCAGAAAGGGGATACCTTAGATAAAATAGCTAAGAAAAATGGCACTACAGTAAAAAGGCTTCGCGCTTTGAATAGTATGCCCCAAAACGAAAAGTTACGTGTTGGTAAAACACTTCGTGTTTCTTAAATAACCGTCTGTGAATTAGATATAGAAAAGCATAAGGAAAATCCCTTATGCTTTTGTTTTTTTTCATACCTTTGCAGAATAATAAACCCTATAGATATCCGTAATGTTGACTACTGAACAACAGTTTGAACATATAATTTCGATATGCCGAAGCTTGTTTGAAAAAAAACTGGCAGACTATGGTGCTTCTTGGCGTATACTACGTCCCGAGTCTGTTACTGATCAGATATTTATAAAAGCAAAAAGAATTCGAAGCCTCGAAGAAAAAGGTTTGAGCAAAATAGATGAAGATATTAATTCTGAATTTATAGCAATCGTAAATTATGGAATTGTGGGTCTCATACAGCTTCAGCTTGAACAAACCGATACGGTTGATACCAGCCCAAAAGAGGCTATCCAATTATATGACAAGCTGATACACGAGAGTAAAAGTCTTATGCTTGCTAAGAATCATGATTACGGTGAAGCTTGGCGTAGTATGAGAGTAAGTTCATACACCGACCTTATTTTGATGAAAATATACAGAACCAAACAAATCGAAAATAATAAAGGGCAGACACTAGTCTCGGAAGGTATTGATGCCAATTATATGGATATGATTAATTACTCTATATTTGGTTTAATAAAGCTTGAATATACTGAATAGTCAGCATAAATTTTCGTTAAACACTAATGAGCAGAATCAATAATATTCTTATAAAAGTAATAGTAGAAGTATCACGCATATTGCTAGGTGTTACTTTCATCTTTTCGGGATTTGTAAAATCGATTGATCCACTAGGAACTGTATACAAAATACAAGATTATTTTACGGCTTTTGGTCTTGTAAATATTAATTGGCTCGCATTTCCCACAGCAATAGTATTATGTTCGGTCGAATTTTGCCTTGGAATATTTATTTTCATGGGGTTGTATCGTAAATGGACATCTCGAATTTTATTCATTGTTATGCTCTTTATGACCCCACTCACCTTATACCTGGCAATATATGATCCAGTAAAAGACTGCGGTTGCTTTGGTGATGCGTTGATTATAACAAACTGGGAAACGTTTTTCAAGAATGTAATCCTGCTGATAGCATCTATCGCAACACTAATTTGGTGCGAAAAGATAACTAATCTCTTTACAGGTAAATTTTATTGGCTCGTAGCACTCTACATAATAGTATTTGGTGCAGGCTTTTGTCTGTACAATTATTACAATGAACCTCTGATCGACTTTCGCCCCTATAAAGTAGGCAACAATATCGGTGCCTTGATGACTGTAGATAAAGACAAAGCTCCCGTTTACGAGAACTTTCTTGTGTATGAGAAAGGGGGTGTAAAAAAAGAGTTTACAGAATCAGATTATCCATGGCAAGACTCAAGTTGGATTTTCGTAGATCGGGTAAGCAAACTTGTAAAGGATGGTGAGAAACCTCTTATTCAAGATCTAGCCATTAACCGTCTTTATCTGAATCCTGCTAAAACTGAAATAGAGGATGAGGAAGATATCACAGCAGAAGTTTTATCAGACAGTAGTTACACCTTTTTGATGATAGCCTATTCGCTTACCGAGATGAGCGAGCAGTATCTAAGTCGATTTGAAGATGTCAATAATTATGCACGAGATCATAAATATAAGTTCTATTGTTTAACAGCATCTCCCAGAGATAGTATTATACAATTAGAAAAAGAAAATATAACGAACTTCGATTTTGCCATGGTCGATGAGCGTGTCTTAAAAACAATGGTGCGATCAAATCCTGGACTTATTCTTCTGAAAAACGGTGTTGTAATTAATAAATGGGCAGCTTCAGTAGTTCCAGACGAAGGTCAACTAACAAACGCTATAGATGAGCTTAGTATAAGCCAGATGCCCGACACGAGTCGGGAGAATAAAAAACAGATCTACTATTTGCTTATTATATTATTTGCACCCATACTAGGGGTTAAGATATTTGATGCTTTACTATACCACAGAAAAAAAGTAGATATAAATCCAGATATTCCAAAATCAAGCCTATAAATAGTTTATTCAAATTAATAATTATACATAAAGACAATTGAAAGTATGAGAAAAAACATTGTTGCAGGAAACTGGAAGATGAATAAAAATCTTCAAGAAGGTTTGGCTTTCGTTACTGCTCTTCAAGAAGCACTAGCAGGTAAAGACAAAATAAATTGTGATGTTGTTCTAGGAACTCCTTACATTCACCTAGCAAGCTTATCAGCTGCAATCACAGACAAAAGAATAGGCATATCAGCTCAAAACAGTGCAGATAAGGCTTCAGGTGCTTATACTGGCGAAACCTCGGCAGCTATGATTGCATCTACAGGTGCAGAATATGTTATTCTTGGTCATTCTGAGCGTCGTACCTATTATGGCGAAACGGATGCTATCTTGAAAGAAAAAGTATTATTAGCACTTGCCAGCAACCTTAAGCCAATCTTTTGTATCGGAGAAGTTCTTGAAGAGAGAGAAGCAGGTAAACAAGAAGTTGTTGTAAGAACTCAGATCGAGAATGCTTTATTTGGTCTCTCTCCAGAAGATTTTGGTAAAATTATCTTGGCATACGAACCCGTATGGGCTATTGGTACAGGTAAAACTGCTACAGCTCAACAGGCTCAGGACATGCACGCTTTTATCCGTAAAACTGTAGCTGACAAATACGGCAAAAACATAGCTGACAATACGTCTATACTTTATGGAGGAAGTGCAAACGCATCCAATGCTAAAGAGCTATTCTCTAATCCAGACGTTGATGGTGGGCTAATTGGTGGAGCCTCTCTTGAGGTTGACAAATTTATGCCTATTATCGAAGCATTCTAAATCCAAATAATAGATATGTGGAGGGAAATGAAAATCTCTCTCCACTTCTTTTTATAAATACCCGTTAGAGATTATGCTTATACAGAGGCATAAGATTTTATTAAAGCAATCATTTTACCCAAAATCTATACTCGACAGTTATTTATAATTAAAACCATTATGAAGAAATATTTTTATATTCTATTCTTTTCTTTCATCTCTTGTGTATGTTTGCACGCACAAAGTCTTTCCATTATCAATGAATTAAATACAGCAAAGGCGGGGCAAGGAAAAATTACGATCTACCAAGATGATGTAATTAAAAATCTTATACTATCTGGTTTGTCAAATAAAGTGTCTGATGAACCTGTTGTTGATAATCAACTAAATACAACTGCGACCGAAACGAGAGCAAGAGAAAAAGCCATAACAACTGCTTCTACGGAAAAAAAGACAATAAAAGCTAAAGGTTATCGTATCCAGGTATATTCAGGTAGCGATCAAGGGAGGTCTAAAAACGAAGCTCAATACCGCCGAAGTATGATACAATCGTCTTTTCCCAACATGGAGGTTAATATTACCTACAATTCCCCCGTATGGCGTGTAAAAGCTGGAAATTTTAGAACTAGGGAGCAGGCCATTCAGGCTTTATCTGATATGAAATCTAAATTCTCTGGATTTGGTCGTGAAATGTATATCATCAGTGATGCTATAAAAATTCCTGTTAACTAATTTTTTTCTATAAAAATGTCCTCAACAACTAAAGAACAAACCAATTTACCTCTTTTAGCTCAACATTATAAAAGTATAATTGATTTACTTGGCGAAGATTCCGAGCGAGAAGGTCTGCTTGATACCCCAATGCGGGTAGCTAAGGCGATGCAATTTTTGACAAAAGGGTATAACGAGAACCCAGAGGAAATACTAAGACAAGCCTTTTTTAAGGAAGATTATAGGCAAATGGTTATTGTAAAGGATATCGACCTTTACTCGATGTGCGAACATCATATGTTGCCATTTTGGGGTAAGGCACATGTAGCTTATATACCTAATGGTTACATAACAGGATTGAGTAAAATACCTAGGGTAGTAGATGTATTTGCAAGACGACTGCAAGTGCAAGAACGCTTGACTACTCAAATTAAAGATTGTATCCAAAACACACTTAACCCACTTGGGGTAATGGTGGTTATTGAAGCACATCATATGTGCATGCAAATGCGTGGTGTTCAGAAACAAAATTCGACCACAACAACGTCTGATTTCACAGGGGTGTTTAATCAAGCTAAAACACGTGAAGAGTTTATCAATCTAATCAGATAAACCAAACTATTTTTTACTAAAAAAGAAGAGAAACTGAAGCGTCTTTATCCAAATACGTATATCTAAAGGAACAAAGTAAGGTTTAAAAATCTTACGATACTTTTTTTGTGCTACACATAGTACAATCCATCTAGCCCATAGATAGGATATGAGTACATGTGTAGCATATTTTTTGTGTGTAATATTCGCCTCAATTACTAGCGAAAACCACTTGTCAAGATCATCATAATCACTAAACTTGGGTCGATACTGGGCTGTTTTTGCATCATGTTGGCGAAACGCCACTTGATGCAAGTATAGTTGATAGGCTGACGGATTGAGACCTATTTGATTTAACTGTTCACGTATAATGACTTCCTTCATGTCTAGCTGACATTGTGCATTCAATACTGACACATTGGTCGAATGCCATCGATATTGCAGTAAAAAGTGTGGAATATTCGCTATTTTATGTGTATCAGAAATACTACACCAGAGTTTATAGTCTTCGGCATGTTTGTAACTTCTATTATACATATATAGCTTCAATACAAACACTCTAAATAACACAGAAGGGTGTATAAAAGGTACAGAAAATAATAAATTAACTTGCAAATCGTTGTTGTCTGTCAGATTTATTATACGTCCCCTATCCATTCCAACTTCGTCAACCAGCCTAGCATAAGTACCACACATTGCAATATCAGGATTAGTATCTAAAAACGCAGATTGTATGGTTAATCTATCAGGGTGGCTAACATCATCAGCATCCATACGAGCAATATATTCGCCAGTAGATAATTCAATACCACGATTTAGCGTCTCAATCAAACCCAAGTTGTGGTCATTCAAATAATAACGTATACGCTCATCTGTATAACCTTTTACAATTTGCTCACTACTGTCAGTTGAACCATCATTTATGATAATAAGCTCCCAATCGGCAAAGGTTTGGTCAATAATGCTATCAATCGCCTTTTTTAGATAAGCTTTGGCATTGAATATTGGTAGTATAACGGATATTTTAGGCATACATCTTTTTAGTTTAAATAATAAGCCAAGAATCTGGTATAAAGCCTTCTGGGTAGTCTCCTTTCAATTGCCGTTTATACCAAATAGGCGGGGCTATAACTAACTTGGCTGGATTGCCATTTAACCATGCTCCCCACCAACTGAACGAGCTGTTTGCTATAATATTATGTTTGCAACAAGTCATCAGTTGCAGATCAATATAACTATCATTCCCTGTATTCCAAGTTATATATTGATGCTTGTAAGGCAATAAGTCTAAGTTTGCTTTAACCCATTCTACATCATCCGAAAATATGAAATATGCTGGGTTTTCAATCTTATTATTGATATGTCTAATCGCGCGTTTGTAATAATCTATATCTAGCACAGGTAAATTTGAATTGGGATTTGTATAATCACCTCGTCTTATGTGCAAAGCTATAGAGTTCGTAGCCTCCATCATTGTGCTAATCTCGGCATTTCTCGCATTCAACGGTTGCTTGAAGGTGAAGTCGTGCCGTATTGTGTCGGTATATTTTCTGAAGTAGTTCTCGTTCTGAAAGTAGCCCCATAGAGTCTCATATCCATGTAAATACCTAAACTGGTCGTCGTAATATTGAGCCCCTTTGTCAGCAAACAACTTCAAATAACTAAACAGTCGACCCTTTATAGTAGGATGCCGCAGATAGTTGAAGCTTTTAATAATTAATTTATTTTTTAGGGTAGAGCTAACAACTACAGGATCGGCTGAAAATACATCAAGCTGATAGATTCGCGAAGTAGCAGATGTTTTCTTTTGCAATTTATACAAATCTACAACCAAAGAGGTGTCACAAGACAGGCTTAACGCTCTTGCCGCTGCATATTGAAACATTTGATTTCCCAATCCTCCGGATAGAATAACTGTAACCATCTAAAATAAATAAATTAGTTAATCAAAGATAGTAAGAAAGAAGCTAAAAAGTAAAATTTACCAATGTTCAATATCATCATAATAGGATAAACCATACAAGTTGATATTTGTACGCAAAATTAATATCAATAAACATTAATTTTATTTTATTGTTACTGTAGTCTATAGAGCTATACTATTT
>JBDLTH010000161.1:0-2681 GCA_039799165.1 Bacteroidota bacterium | reverse complement strand
ATTTTGGAAAATAAAACGAGTACTTTCAAAGTAAAAATTTTAGAGTTTAGCGAGCTAAATGATAAAATTTACTACTAGATAAGAGCCGTTTTAGATACAAAATGCTTCATTGACCAAAATTTAAACAGTTACTTAGTCGGAATATGTAAAAAGACAGTTCAAATTGGAGCTTATACCTTTATGTAGTATCTTAGCATTTCTACTTTAGGTAGTATAGTAGAGACTTAGTTCTAAATCTTTGGATTTAAGTACAGTGTTTTAATTAGCATGTAGCCCGTCTTGTTTACAGTCTTTTAAGACTATCTAGTTTTTTGTATTTCATAAAGACTATTTATCATAAAGGGTCTATAATTTTAGAAAAGAATAGATATAACAATATTGCACATGAGGAAACTTTTTTTTACATCTTTAATAATAATGACGATGAATGTTAATTCTCAAAATCCGTTTTTTGTAGAATACAATACACCTTATGGTACACCACCATTTGACAAAATTAAAAATGAACATTTCGAGCCTGCTTTCGATAAAGGTATCAAAGAGCATGAAATAGAAATTAATACGATAATATCAAATACTGCACTCCCTACATTTGAGAACACAGTAGAAGCTTATGAGAAATCGGGGCTGTTACTATCAAAAGTGAGTAGCGTTTTTTATAATCTCTTGTCGGCAGAAAGTAACAATGATATGATGGATATTTCGCAGCGACTTTCGCCCAAATTATCAGAACATCAAAACAATGTGGGCTTAAATATAGAACTGTTTGAACGAGTAAAGGTAATTTATGATAGTCGAAAAGAGCTAAATTTAACACCTGAACAAACTCGTTTGACTGAAAAGATATACGAGAACTTTGAGGACAAAGGGGTAACACTTTCGGATCAAGATAAAGAGATGTATCGGGCATTGTCGAATGAATTGAGTCAGCTAACCTTAGATTTTGGACAAAATGCTCTAAAAGAAACAAATCAGTTTGAAATGTTGTTGACCAATGATGCAGACTTGGCAGGCTTACCCGAGAGTACCCGTGCTGCAGCTAAGGCTAAAGCTCAACAGAAAGCAAAAGAGGGATGGTTATTTGACCTATCAGCCCCTAGCTATATTGCATTTATGAAATATTCGGCACGTCGTGACTTGCGTGAAAGTATGTATCTTGCATATAGTGCGAGATGTGTGGTTGGAGGTGAATTTGATAACCAAAACAATGTAAAAAAAATAGCGAATATTCGTCTGCAAATAGGCAATCTATTAGGCTATCCAGATTATGCAACATTCTCGTTAAGAGATAAAATGGCTAAAAATAAAGAGGGTGTGTTTAAATTGCTTGACAATCTTTATGATGCATACGGAAATAGAGCAAAAAAAGATGTAGAAGATGTGCGAAAATTAGCATCCAAAATAGAAGGTGTAAACCTCGAAATTCAACCTTGGGATTGGTCTTATTATGCAGAAAAATTACAAGCCGATAAATATGATCTAGATGCAGAAGCAGTACGTTCATACTTTGAGCTAGAGAACGTTAAAAAAGGTATATTTAGTCTGGCCACAGATCTGTTTGGTATCACTTTCAGAAAAAATGCAGATATACCTGTCTACCATTCCGAGGTTGAAGCTTTTGAGGTCTTTGATGCTTCTGGGAAATTTATTTCTGTTCTTTATACAGATTTCCACCCACGTGAAGGAAAACGTCAAGGTGCATGGATGACCGAATATAAAGGGCAATACATGCTAGATGGTAAAGACTCACGCCCACATGTATCTATCGTAATGAATTTTACACGTCCAACAGAGGATACACCTGCTCTACTAACATTTGATGAAGTGGAAACATTTTTACACGAATTTGGGCATGCTCTTCATGGTATGCTAACCGAGTGTACTTATGAAACACTTTCAGGAACCAATGTTGCTCGAGATTTTGTAGAGTTGCCCTCTCAAGTGATGGAAAATTGGCTCACAGAAAAACTATATTTAGACCGTTTTGCTAAGCATTATAAGACAGGAGAGCCTATATCGGACGAAATAGTTCAAAGACTAATTCGTGCAGCCAACTTCAACGCAGGTTACTTATGCTACCGTCAGTTATCGTTTGGCTATCTTGATATGGCATGGCACACATTGCAAAAACCATTTGATGGTGATGTGAAGGACTTCGAAAAGCAAGCTATGTCAAGAACAGCTCTATTACCCGTTATGGATAAAACAAATATGTCTACATCGTTTGGTCATATTTTTTCAGGAGGATATGCTGCTGGTTATTACAGCTACAAGTGGTCAGAGGTATTGGACGCAGATGCTTTTGCAGCTTTTAAAAAGGCTGGAATTTTTGACCAATTAACAGCTGACTCGTTTAGACGCAATGTATTGGAAAAAGGAAATACAGAAGACCCTATGAATTTGTATGTAAAGTTCAGAGGGCAAGAGCCTACCATTGATGCCTTGCTTGAAAGAAGTGGTGTAAAGGAAAAAAATAGATTAACAATCTCAAAATCTAAGATCGTAAACGAAGTTGATAGAAAGTCAGCACTATGAAGATGATACTTGGCTAAGGTATAACCTCTCTAACGATTTACGCATAACGCCTTAGTTAGTAATCATTTAATAACACTTAATTGACATATATCCAATATATTATCTTGTAAAATACTTGTATAAATCTGCAAGAATATGTATCTTTA
>JBDLTH010000160.1:0-2741 GCA_039799165.1 Bacteroidota bacterium | reverse complement strand
CCAGTCATAAACAGTTAATTTATGACAATCATCTATACTTACCGCTGTGGTTTCACCCTGTTTTATTTCAGATGTTACACAGCCTCTAGACCAATATAATGTTTCTTTATTGAATTTCATCATTCCTCGTTATTAATGTACAGTTATACAACTAACCGTAATGGCTTTATGCTAATTTGGTTTTTTGCCAAGTTTTTTCATTTGATAATCAAGCCTTACAGTCTAAACTGGACGTGCAAAAATACAAAAAAATACGATAAAAGCATTTTTGCCTTAAACAAAATGTTTTTGAACGAAAATTTGGACGCTAGTTTAAGTCTTAAATAAGTGGAATTGAGTTTCTGCTCGGCTAATGCCCAATGCTTTACTAACTCATTGGGACGTATACGTTATCTATCTTTATTGTGTCTTCATATCGGTCAACATTCTCACTGACTTTCTCAATATTTACAGTGAGAATCTTGAGAATGTCAGTGAGAATGTCGACCGATATAACGATGATTGTAACTATTCAGCACCCCTAAGGCACTCGTTTCACTCGCTTAGCCTGGTGTCACTAAGGCGAATAAGGCACACGAAGTCGCACAAAGGCAGGCGCGAAGCAGAAAAGCAGAAAAGGCAGGTGCGAAGAAAAAGGTTCCTTAATCCGCCCTTTTATTTCGCTTGCCTTTACACACCGTCTTTTCTGCTTCGCACCTGCCTTTTACTCCGAGCATCTGCCTTTTCTGCTTCGCACCTGCCTTTGTGCGACTTCGTGTGCCTTATTCGCCTTAGTGACACCAGGCTAAACGAGTGAAACGAGTGCCTTAGGGGTGCTGAACAGCTGTCATATCCTTTGGATAAAAATATACGTCTAACTCGTATTGCATCTTAGCTTTCGAGTATAATGCATCACGCTTTATTTCCTATAGCCTTGAATTCTTTTGCATCAGTCTGTTGCTGTTGCTGTTGTTCTGTTCTGGTTATAAATAATGCTTACATTTGTGCTTACAGTCTTCGGGAAATGAGTCCGTCCGTAACCTGGTGCTTAGAAAGCCCGCTGAACAGCCTGGATGTCGAATGTCTTGAAAATATTATTGGTGAGAGACGGTTTTGTCGCTGTTCTTATCCCGCAAGTGAGTTTATACAGTTTTTTACATTTGACCAAGAAGATTGTTTTATTTATTTAAAATTATTTATTATGGCTAAAAAGTCTAGGAAGTCTAAAAAGACAGAAAAGAAAGCAACCGACACAATGATTTCTATGCCAGTGGCGAATCCTAATGCAGCAGGTATAGACCTAGGAAGCAAGAGTCATTATGTTTGTGTAGCACAAGACAATGTAAAAGAATTTGGAGTTTTTACGGCTGATTTACATGCTATTGCTCGACATTTACAAGAATATGAGGTAAAAACAGTTGTTATGGAATCAACAGGATTCTATTGGGAGCAATTGTATTTACTTCTCCTTGATTATGATTTCGAGGTTTTTTTGGTAAATGCAAAGTATGTAAAAAATGTCAAAGGTCACAAAACCGATGTAGTAGATTCCAAATGGTTACAGTTGTTGCACAGTTTAGGGATACTTTCAAATAGCTTTTTACCGGACGCTTTCACTCACGAGGTGCGTACCTATGCCCGACACCGAAAGCGCCTCATTACAAGCGCCAGTCGCTATTTATCAAAAATGAACAAAATCCTAGTACTTATGAACTTGCACTTGAGTATTGTCATTAGCGATATTGCAGGTGTTTCTGGCATGAAGGTTATTAATGCAATCATTAGTGGCGAAACAAAACCCGAGGCTCTTGAAAAGTTAGTAGGTTTGACTGTCAAGGCTGATCGCAAAGATATTCTAAATGCACTTACTGGCGATTTTAGAGCAGAATACATTTTCGAACTTCGTCATGCATTGGAATTGTACAACTTTTATTTAAGTAAGGTAGCAGAAACTGATCTAGAGATTCAGACCCTACTAGACGCTCGTGTAAAAGAAAAACCTAATGTAAAATGTAAAAAAACTAAGAAAAACAGAAATGATCCCAGTTTTGATGTTGTTCAATATTTTGCTCGAGAAACAGGTGTCAATATAGAAGAGGTTGAAGGTATTGGACCAAGCCTGATTCTAACATTTGCTTCTGAAATAGGTACCGATTTATCTAAATTCCCAACGGCTAAACATCTAGCTTCGTTTATTGGTGTGGCTCCAAATCGAAGAGTTACGGGTGGAAAAGAAATATCCTCTCATACCCCCAAAAACAGTAGTAACATAAAGGTAGCTTTTCGGCAGGCCGCTAATTCAGCGGGAAATAGCTATGGTAAATTAGGTGATTTTTTTAGACGAATTGCTTTCCGGACGAATCGACAGGCGGCTATAACGGCTACTGCTAGAAAAATGGCGGTGATTGTTTGGAACATGATAACAAAAGGAGAAAAATATTGTTACGAATATAGAGAAGGAGAGCTAGAATACGTAAGACAAAAAAGGGTCAAGAATTTAATCAAATCGGTAAAAGAAAATGGTATAACGCTCGAAGAGATAGCTTCAGCTTTCAGCTGAAAATGAACTCATACATACTGCATGATGACTGACCTAAAAGCCCAGTAGGTTATTTCTATGCCCATATAGTATGTGAATGAGTTAGAAGTGAGTTATAAATTTCTTCTTTCAATTATCTTTGCACAGCTTCTGCTCGCCACAGGTAAACCTAGGCTTGCACCTTAAACTGCAATTGGGGTACCCAATTGAAAACTTTTTTCAG
>JBDLTH010000159.1:0-27258 GCA_039799165.1 Bacteroidota bacterium | reverse complement strand
GAATAATAACGAATATATAATATAGCGATGAAAAGAACTTTTCAACCATCAAACAGAAAAAGAGCAAATAAACATGGTTTTCGCTCAAGAATGGCTACAGCTAATGGGCGTAGAGTATTGGCTTCTCGTAGAGCTAAAGGCAGATCAAAACTAACAGTATCTGACGAAAACAATAATTAAGTAAACTAAACTTAGTTCGGTATAAAGTGAAAGTAGGAATTGAATAAAATTCTTACTTTTATTTTTTTAAACCTATTCTACTCGCATGAATGGATTCGATATTTTTGTCTTAATCGTAGTAGCTTACAGCATACTTACAGGGTACAGAAGTGGTCTGGCAAAACAACTCGCTTCGTTGGGCGGACTCATTGCCTCTATACTTCTATCGGGTAAAGTGTCAACCATCCTTTCGCCTCATTTAAAAGACATCATCCCCAATCAGCTTTTACAACCAGTAACATTCCTCATTGCTTTTCTACTCATCACAATTGCGTTTTGGTTAATAGGGTATATGTTGCAAAACATACTCGAAACCATAAAAATGGGTACAATCAACAAACTTGCAGGAGCTGGTCTTAGCTGCACTAAATGGATAATAGCTATCAGCATATTACTTAATATAGTCGTGGCAATGGATAAGAAAAATACGCTTATACCTGCCGATATGGATACTCGCTCAAAATCGTATAAATACATCAAACCAATAGCACCTGCAATAACGCCCTATCTTCGATTCGAAATACCCAAAATCATTGATTGATAATTTATTGTATCGTATTTAAACACACAGCAAACCTCTTTAAAATACATTTCAACATATGACCAAAAACGGCTTAAAACACCCGTATCAATTGGGCCTTTCTCTTAGCGGAGGGGGTGCTAGAGGCTTTGCCCATCTGGGAGTAATAAAAGCCCTAGAAGAATATGGTATTGCTCCAGACATTATAGCAGGCACAAGTGCGGGGGCGTTTGCTGGAGCCTTGTATGCCTCGGGCAACAGCCCAGATGAGATACTGCGTTTTTTTGAAAAGAAAGTGTTTAAAACGTTTGCAGAGCTAACCATCCCCAAAACGGGGATTTTTAAGACAGATCGTTTCAAAAAATTTTTGAAAGAACATATCAAAGTACAAACTTTTGAAGAGTTAAAAACACCCATGCGTATCATTGCTACTGACCTGGTCAATGGTGTTAGTGTTTGCTTCGACAAGGGCCCTGTTATCCCTGCTGTTATGGCATCGTGTGCTTATCCCATCATATTTACCCCTGTAAAAATAGAGAATAATCATTATACAGACGGTGGATTATTCAAGAACTTCCCTGTGAGCACGATACGAGACGACTGCCAAACGGTAATAGGGGTAAACGCATCACCCCTTACTACCCAGAAATACAAAGACTCGCTACTATATATTGCCGAACGAGCCTTTCATTATGTTTCCGCATCGAACTCGATATTGGATAGAAAATTATGCGATATATTGATCGAAACCGATCGGTTGTCCAAATATCCGATGTTCAGCACCGAGCATGCCCATGAGATTTTTGAGATTGGCTACGAGGTAGCTCTGATGGAGTTAAATAAACAAAACAATCCCCTTTTAACTAGCCAACTGAACATTCGTCGACCAAAACAGTCCATTCGCTAAAATTAGTTCAACAACTTTGAATTTGGGTAACTAATAAATTTTGAGTTGTTTACTTATTTTATAAATTTGCAGTAATTTAAGATTTTCAATAATAAAAAATCAAACAGTCCTAACCAATGGAACACGCACCATTTAAGATCTTCTCAGGAACTAATTCACGCTATTTAGCAGAAAAAATTTGTAATAGTCTCGGATGCCCTCTTGGAAACATGAACATCGAACGCTTTGCCGATGGAGAGTTTTCGGTATCGTATGAAGAATCGATCCGAGGTAGTCAAGTATTTCTTATACAGTCTACATTCCCAACTTCAGACAATCTAATGGAGCTATTACTTATGGTAGATGCTGCCAAAAGAGCTTCGGCTCGATCCATAGTTGCTGTTATTCCTTATTTTGGATGGGCTAGACAAGATCGGAAAGACAAGCCTCGTGTGTCAATTGGTGCAAAACTTATAGCGGATATGCTTAGTGCTGCTGGTATCAGCCGACTAATTACCATGGATTTGCATGCAGATCAGATACAAGGTTTTTTTGATGTACCAGTTGATCACCTATACGCTTCGGCCATTTTTTCTAAATATATAGACACTTTAGATAAAGAGAACTTGGTGATAGCAACTCCTGATGTGGGAGGTACAAAACGAGCAAGTTCTTATGCCAAATTTTTTGGCGTACCCATGGTTATTTGCTACAAATTACGCAAAAAGGCCAACGAAATATCAGAAATGCACATTATTGGAGATGTCGAAGGAATGGATGTATTATTGGTTGATGATATGGTAGACACCGCAGGTACAATAACAAAAGCAGCTGATCTGATGAAGGCTCATGGAGCAAAATCAGTTAGAGCAATTGCTAGCCACGCTGTGATGTCAGACCCTGCATCTGAGCGCGTAAACCTGTCTGCTCTGTCCGAAATTATATTTACCGATAGTATCCCCTATCCTAAAAAATCTGAAAAAGTAACAATTCTTTCTGTGGCAGATGTTTTTGCAGACTCTATACGCCGCGTGTGCAACAACGAATCAATCAGCTCATTATATATATTGTAAAACATTGTTGAAATAAAACAAGAAAATGGAATAAGAATACCCTTATTCCATTTTTTATTAAGGTAAAAACCCCGATAATTTTGTAGTCTCGGTAAATAGCAATATTTTTACAGTCTAATCAAAAAGTTAAAAATGAAACTGCATCACGAAGGACGTAGTGAGCTTACTATAGTATCTCTTTCATTATTGGCAATCAATGCTTGCCTACTCTATTTTTTCGGAAAATGTTTTATTTCGTACCTAATCCTAAGCATTTCCGTTATTATTTTTCTGATTGTGGTCAATTTTTACAGAAGCCCTTACAGACGATTTAATGGAGACACCATAAATTCGATTGTTTCGCCTGCCGATGGAAAAATTGTAGCGATAGAAGAAGTCTATGAAGCAGAGTATTTTAAAGACAGAAGACTTCAAGTATCCGTGTTTATGTCGCCTCTTAATGTGCATGCCAATTGGTTTCCTATTAACGGAGTGGTTATAATGAAAAAACACCACAATGGTCGATTTAAGGCTGCTTTTTTACCAAAGTCAAGCACAGAAAACGAACGCTCGACAGTTGTTATCAAACGTGAAGATGGTGTAGAGTTATTGGTTCGCCAAATAGCTGGTGCTATGGCTAGACGAATAATGACCTACCCCGAAGTAGGTTACGAAGCACATATTGACGAGCATATGGGCTTTATCAAACTAGGGTCTCGGGTCGATCTATACCTACCCCTTGATACGCAAATACTAGTTACAATGGACGAAAAAGTTACTGGAAATCAGACAATAATAGGAAAACTCCCTTTAACGAAAAACGCATGAAAAAACATATACCCAATTTATTAACGTCCATGAATATACTCTCGGGATGTATTGCCTGCGTCATGGCATTTGAGGGTAATTACTTGTGGGTTGTAATTTGGATTATAATAGCTGCTGTATGCGATTTCTTTGACGGCTTTATGGCTCGTTTACTTCAAGCATACTCTCCTATAGGTAAAGAGCTGGATTCGCTTGCGGACATGGTAAGCTTTGGACTAGCCCCTAGTTTATTGGCTTTTAGATATCTTTCTGACTCTTACACGCTTGACACAATCCCGTTACCCATTGCTCAATACATACCCTATTTTAGCTTTTTACTGGTTGTTTTTTCAGGATTGCGTCTTGCCAAATTTAATGTAGACGAAAGACAAACTTCTACTTTTATAGGCTTACCAACTCCTGCAAATGCCCTATTTTGGATTAGCTTGTGTTATGGATTGTACAATAACAAAATAGGCATTTCGAGTGCGATCAGTTTTTATTCAGTACTTGTACTTGTGTTTATATTTTCACTTTTGCTCACTGCCGAAGTTCCGATGTTCTCTTTAAAAATAAAAAGCGTACGCCTTAAAGGCAATGAGCTTATCTACACTCTACTACTGACAATTATAGTTGCTGTGGTCTTCTTTGGGCTACTAGGTATCGCTTTGGGTATCATCACCTATATCCTACTATCTTTTGCATCAGTAGTTGCACAGAAAGACAATAAGGTGAATTGACGAAGCTCGTTAAATTTTCAAAAAATAATTTTCAAAAAACCCTATTCTCCTTATCTTTACTTGTTGTATAGATCTAAATTCGTTGAAAATTAATGATAAAGTTTATTCTACTATTCATACTTACGATATTTTTGTTTGCTCTCTTTGTAGGGCTTGGCTTCATTCTAAAATTAGTACGTCTTTTAAAAAAACAAACTAATCCCCGAAGTCAACAAAACAGCAGAGCTTATGGTAACAATAGTTCTGAGCAAACAAAAAAGGAGGAGGAGCAAGCTTCTCAGCAAAAGATATTCAAAAAAGACGAGGGTGAATACGTTGATTACGAAGACGTAAAATAGTTATCGCATCTGTTCTAGGATGTTTCTCAATACCTCTACACCTTCGGTAGCTCCTTTCTTTAAAAATATAACACTCGATTTGTGCACCAACACTTCGTTAGGATCTATTAGGTAAATAGGGACATCTGCATGTACGTTATCAATTAAGCCTGCGGCAGGATACACGTTTAGCGAAGTTCCTATTATCACCAGCACATCTGCCTTCTGCACCACTTTTTCGGCTTGCTCCATCATCGGAACTGCCTCGCCAAACCATACAATATGTGGACGTAATTGCGAGCCATCGTCACACACATCTCCTAAATTTATATCTGGATTCAAAGGATCTATTTCATAGACAAGATTAGGGTTGAGCGTTGAGCGTGATTTCATCAATTCGCCATGCAAATGCAAAACATGTGTACTGCCTGCTCTTTCGTGTAAATTATCGACATTTTGAGTTATTATTGACACATTGTAGAGTGCTTCCATCTCTGCTAGGGCGACATGCCCTTTATTCGGTTTTGTGTTTAGTGCCTCCTGCCGTCTCTTGTTGTAAAAATCAAGCACTAATTGGGGATTTCGTCTAAACCCTTCAGATGTAGCTACATCCTCTATGCGGTGCTGCTCCCATAAACCACCTGCATCACGAAAAGTGGCAATACCACTTTCGGCACTCATTCCTGCACCCGTCAACACGACAATATGCTTCATTCGACATGTTTTTTAAAGATTTAACAAAATAACACAAAATATATTTGATTTTCAACACCGAAAGTTATACAAAATTTCATCAAAAGCTGTATTTTTGCATTCGTAAAATTGGACTTTAAAATAGTAAAAAAACATCTTTACTTTCAACAACTTAAAAGAAATATGGACAAAATCAGTTATGCCTTAGGATTAAGTATCGGAAATAACATTATTGCTTCTGGTATCGAGAATTTAGACATCGCAACTTTTGCTAAGGCGATAGAAGATCTACTTACTAAAAATCAGACTTTAATGTCTGAGGAAGAGGCTAAAAATATAATCAACGATTATTTCACTAAAATACAAGACGAAAAATTGAACGTAAATTTAAAAGCTGGTCAAGAATTTCTTGAAGCAAATGCAAAACGTGCCGAGGTAACAGTTTTACCTAGCGGACTACAATATGAGATATTGACAAAAGGAAATGGTGCAACACCAAAGGCTACCGATCAGGTAAAATGTCATTATCACGGAATGCTAATCAACGGAAAAGTGTTTGATAGTAGTGTACAAAGAGGTACTCCTGCCACCTTTGGGGTGAACCAAGTAATACAAGGTTGGGTAGAAGCTCTACAACTAATGCCAGTAGGGTCGAAATGGAAACTGTTTATTCCTTCGGATTTAGCTTACGGAAAATCGGGTGCTGGTCAATCAATCGAACCCAACTCTACACTTATATTTGAAGTAGAGGTTCTAGACATTGTATAAACAAAATATTTAACTAAATAATAAAATGAAAAAAATTCAACTTTTTGCACTAAGTGCATTTATTGGTGCGACTACGCTTGTATCTTGCCAACAAGGCGGAGATTCTGCAACACCGAATACAACATTAAAGACAGATATAGATACTCTTTCTTATGCCTATGGCGTACAATTAGCCGAAAACGGTCTTGGTCAATACTTACAACAGTTAGGCGTAATACAAGATACGGCAATGTTCAAAGCTAGCTTCCAACAACGTATTGATATGGAAACTGATGCTGCTAAAAAAACCGAATTACAAGGTCAGCTAAAAACAAAATTAGACTCTTTGAACAAGGTAAATTCTAAAAACCTTGCTTTGTTTACAAAAGGTTTGAACGAAAGTTTTGGTGCTAAGAACAAAGATAACGATGCTTATTACAGTGGTCTTCAAATTGGTGGGCAAATCAAACAAATGTCAGAAACATTTGAAAAGCAAGTACTTGCTGATTCGTCCGTACAAATGAATAAATCAGCTTTCTTATCAGGCTTATTAAGTGCTGTTAAAAACGAGAAACTGGTTGTTGAAAATGCTGGCAATTTAGTAAATGCTAGAGCAATGGCTAATCAAGACAAAGTGATGAAAAAGCAAGAAGAGGAACTAAAAAAACAACATGCTGATAAAGTTGAAGCTGGTGCAAAATTTTTAGCAGAAAACAAAACTAAAGATGGCATTGTTACATTACCTAGTGGTGTACAATACAAGATTGTAAAAGAAGGAAAAGGTGAAACACCAACTGCTGCCAACCGTGTAAAAGTAAACTATAAAGGCACTTTGACTGACGGAACAGTGTTTGATACAAATGCAGGTAAAGACCCTGTAACATTTGGTGTAACCGAAGTTATCAAAGGCTGGACAGAAGTACTTCAATTAATGCCCGTAGGGTCAAAATGGATTGTTTATATCCCTTACGACTTAGCATACGGTGCACAACAAGCGGGATCAATACCTCCATTCTCAACACTTATATTTGAGGTTGAATTGTTAGGTCTCGAAAAATAACAAATCATCTATATGATTGATCAAGAAGGTTCGGGTAGATTTACTCGAACCTTCCTGCATTAGAGAGGCTATCAGTAAAAATAAATAGTTAGTTTATTGATGTTTTTTTTTATAAAAAACAATTGATGGTTAAAAACTATATGTATATTTGGCACAAAAAAAGAATAAAAAGACAGCTTAATGGAAAAGATTGATAAACTAGACAAGAAGATCTTAGAAATCATATCGCAAAATGCCAGAATACCGTTTAAAGATGTTGCACTGGAGTGTGGTGTGTCGAGAGCAGCCATTCACCAGCGAGTACAACGCATGATCGAGATGAAAGTTATCATAGGATCGGGGTACATCATAAACCCTAAAATACTAGGTTACAATACCTGTACCTATATTGGAGTGAAACTAGAGAAGGGGTCGATGTACAAAACCGTGATACCTGAATTAGACAAAATACCTGAAGTTGTAGAGTCGCATTTTACAACAGGCCCCTATACGATCTTAATCAAATTATATGCTCGAGACAATGAGCACTTGATGGATTTGTTAAACAATAAAATACAAGAGATTCACGGAGTTGTGGCAACGGAAACAATGATCTCATTGAGCCAAGGGGTAAAACGCCAAATACCAATCAGCAAATTTGAATAGCGAACAAAAGCTCGTTATTAAAAATAGCAAAAGGATAAATTTACTGCACGCATCGGATTACCCTTTGATTTCTAGAAAAAAGGGAAAAGCAATAATTTTCCTATATTTTTTTAATACTTTTGCACTTCAATAGAGTTCCTAGAGAGAATAAACATGGGAAAGGATAATAAAAATAATTGGTTGAATAAGATTGTGAAAAATGCCTATGTACGTAATATAGGTCTCATGGGGATTATCGCAATAGTCCTAGTACTTATGACCCTTTTTGTTTTGAAAATTTACACCAGGCACAACGACACGGTAGAAGTACCTGAGTTGAAAAGTCTTCAAATACAAAATATTGCATCAATAGTAGCATCGGCTAATCTAAAATACGAAGTCATTGACTCGGTATATAGTAAAAACGGTGTACCTGGTTCTATATTAGAGCAAATACCTAAAGGCAAATCTTTTGTAAAGGAGGGACGCACAATTTATCTGACCGTACAGAGTTTTAATGAACCCTTAGTAGCCATTCCCGATTTGGTAGATGCTTCACTACGACAATCTCAAACACTTTTACAGACATTAGGATTTACGAATATAAAGATTGATTACATTCCATCTGAATATGCTGGTCTGGTTTATGCTGTCGAATATAAAGGTGCTAAGCTAAAAGCGGGACAAAAAGTACCTAAAGGATCTCCGCTTACCCTCAAAGTGGGTAGTGGAAATGCCACAGAAATAGCCGAAGACAGTCTAACAAACACGACTGTGATAGAAGGCGAAACCCCTCAATTATGATTGACGATAGTTTTGAAGAAATAGACGATCTTATAGAAATAGATCAAGAAGAAAACTCGTCCGACCTGTTCGAGCATTACCGATTTGTAGCAGACAAGGGTCAAAGCTTGATGCGAATAGATAAATTTGTATCAATACGCATCGAAGGTATATCACGCAATAGAGTACAAAACGCTGCAAATGCAGGATGTATATTGGTTAATGGTATTGCAGTAAAATCGAATTATAAAATAAAACCGCTTGATGTGGTGTCTATCGTAATGGATAGACCTCGTCGAGAGTTGGAGATTATACCTGAAGATCTTCCTCTTAATATTGTATATGAAGATGAAGATGTGATGGTTATCAACAAACAACCGGGTATGGTGGTTCATCCAGGACATGGTAACTATACGGGTACATTGGTAAATGCGATCGCTTTTCATCTAAAAGACACGAATGGCTATGATGCGAAAGACCCTCGACTAGGATTGGTACACCGCATAGACAAAGATACATCTGGCTTATTAGTGATTGCAAAAAATGAGTATGCGAAGACACACCTGTCAGCTCAGTTTTTCAATAAGACAACACAAAGAGAGTATGTCGCATTAGTCTGGGGGCTAATTAATGAAAACTCTGGACGCATAGAGGGCAACATAGGGAGGAATGTTAAGGATCGCTTGCAGATGACTGTATTTGCAGAAGAAGATCAAGGAA
Source organism: Bacteroidota bacterium (assembly GCA_039799165.1). Classification (GTDB taxonomy): domain Bacteria; phylum Bacteroidota; class Bacteroidia; order Bacteroidales; family Dysgonomonadaceae; genus Dysgonomonas_A. Next base: position 18,090 of record JBDLTH010000159.1, on the reverse strand, counting down.
AACCAGCTATAACCAATTACGAGGTGCTAGAGAGATTGGGTTATGTAACTTTAGTAAAATGTCGTTTAGAAACTGGACGTACGCATCAGATACGGGTGCACCTCAAGCATATAGGGCATACGTTATTTAATGACGAACGATATGGAGGGCATCAAATCTTAAAAGGTACTACGTTTAGCAAATACAGACAGTTTATACAGAATTGTTTTAATATCTGCCCACGACAGGCATTACACGCTCGCTCGTTAGGGTTTATACATCCTCGTACCCAGCAGGAGATGCTTTTTGAGGCTGTTATACCTAACGACATGACAGCATTGGTGGACAAGTGGAGGGAGTATATATCGAATAGAGAGTTTTAAAAAAGCTTAATAATAGTATTGAATTGGGTATAGTATGTGTTATAAACAGATACAAGGACTTTGACGCACAAAATAATGAAAAAAAATATTGCTATAATATGGGGTGGCTATTCTTCAGAAATTGTGGTCTCTGAAAAAAGTTCGAATGGCATACACTCCTTTATCGATAAAAATCGATATAATGTATATGAGGTGAGAATCGACAAAAGTGGCTGGACTGCACATATTGACTCGAAAAGACATGACATTGACAAAAATGATTTCAGTATTGTAACTGAATCAGGTAAAATAAAAATAGATTTTGCATACATCACCATACATGGTACCCCTGGCGAAGACGGTCGCTTGCAAGGTTATTTTGACATGCTAGGTATCCCCTATTCGTCGTGCGGGTTGATGGCAGCAGCTCTAACATTCAACAAGTTTATTTGCAATAATTTTCTCCGCAATTTTGGGATAAACGTAGCGTCGTCAGTGTATCTGAATAGAGATACAAAATACGATGTACAAGAAATAGCTGAACAATTACAATTTCCGATGTTTGTAAAACCTAACACTGGAGGTTCGAGTTTTGCTACAACAAAGGTAAAATCGATTGAGCAAATACAAGCTGCTATTGATATAGCATTTGCTGAAGCTTCGGAGGTTATTCTCGAAAGTTTCTTGAGTGGTCGTGAAGTAACTTGTGGATGTTATAAAACAGGAGACAGGGAGGTGCTTCTACCAATAACAGAGGTGATCCCTAAGAATGAGTTTTTTGATTACGGAGCAAAGTATAACGGAGAGGTAGAAGAAATAACGCCTGCCAACATATCGGCAAAGATAACTAACGAGGTACAACGACTTACGTCTAAAATTTATGACTTGACAGATGCTAAAGGAATTATCCGTGCCGACTATATTATAGTGGGCGACATTCCTTATCTGCTAGAAGTAAATACAACCCCTGGGATGACATTGACTAGTTTTATTCCACAACAGGTAAAAGCGGCGGGATTGACCATGACGGATGTGTTGACCGATATTATAGAGTATGAATATAATAAAACGTGTGCAAAGTAATGACGAACTATAAATTTGCAGATATAGCACCCATCGAGGATAAGGATGTAAAAGAGACCATCCAAGAATTACTGGTTGATCCAGGATTTATGCACGCCGTTAAATATATCATGCCCAATATTGATTGGGGAATGTTCTCTAAACAAATGCTGCAATACGACTCTAAGGCTGCCTTTCAGTCAGGAATGATTGCACCTACGGTATGGGGTCTGGCTCGCAAAGCCTCCTCATCAATAAATAGTAGCGAGTGGCAAAATTACACCGATGGAAAAAGTCATCTTGTTATATCGAATCATAGAGACATTATACTTGATGCTGGTATATTAAACATCCTACTCAACGAGAAAGGCTTAGATACTACTGAAATTGCCATAGGGGACAATCTGTTGATACATCCTTGGATCGAGAAGTTGGTACGCTTAAATAAAAGCTTCTTAGTTAAACGAGGGGTATCGATCCGTCAAATGCTCGAGGTTTCGACACACATGTCTGAATACATACATCATACAATTACAGAGAAAAAAATATCGATATGGCTAGCTCAACGAGAGGGTAGGGCCAAAGATTCGAATGATAAGACTCAAGAAAGTCTAATTAAAATGCTGGGGCTTAGTTCTAAAAAAGATACGTTTATTGAGCATATCAAAGAGCTAAATATCTTGCCTCTATCTATATCGTACGAGTACGACCCATGCGATTACCTTAAAGCGTTGGAGTTTCAGTTAAAAAGGGATAATCCTGAATATAAGAAATCTCAAGTTGACGACCTACGGAATATGGAGATAGGGATTCTCGGATTTAAAGGTGATATTCGATTTACTTTTGGAAAAGAAATTAACTCGCGACTAGATGGGGTAGAGAATGTGGGCAAAAAAGAACAACCTGCCGCCATTGCTACTATTATAGATCAAGAGATTCACCGTAATTATGGGTTATTTCCATGTAATTATATCGCTTATGATCTATCGGAGGGTACAAACCAGTTTAATGACAAATATACAGCCGAACAGGCCAATAAATTTAAAGAATATATACAATTGCAATTAGATAAGATAGAGATAGAAAATAAGGATGATTCATTCTTAATCTCTAAGTTCCTTGGGATGTATTCAAATACACTACGAAACCATCTTATTGCAACAAGGTAATAGATTATTTTTCATATAATAGAAACAATTTTAATTTTAACAATAGGATGAGAAAGTATATTAGGTTAGTCGTTTTTTTCATATTCTGTACGATATGCGTACAATCAAATCTATCCGCTCAGGAGTTGATCCAGAAGGGAAGGCTTAAAAAGATCCCTATCTATAACAACAAGGTTGTTCTTATAGCGGAAATACCGCTCAAAAAGATATACAGTGAATCTCAGAATTACAATAAACTAAAAAAATGGGTCAAAGAAACGTATACGACAGATATTATCCACACAAGTATTAATTATGACAATGCAGAAGAAAGGGTTTCTATAAAATCGAAAGTAGAACTATTACTACCTCTGCTTAATACACGTAACGAAGGCACAAAGTCGGTGATGTCGTATGAGCTAAATACAATAATACTTCATGGCAAATGCGTATTCGAGGTTTCTAACATTTCGTACAAGATACAAAAAGCAACCCCTGAAATAAAGAATCGCATAAGTGCCAGAGAGTTTATCACGGCATCGGCTTTAGATATACAAGACGATTACACACAGGTGCGTAACGAAACTCAAAAGGGAACACTCTATTTTCTGAACAACTTGATAGAGAGTCTTGAAGTGAGTTTAAATAAAGTAGAGTGATAAGATAAGGAACTAATTTTTAAAACTTAAAAATTAGCTGACTATCGAATAACGTAAAAGACATCCGATGATAAGGACTTGCCCCATATTGCTTTATCGCCAAACGGTGGGTTCGTGTAGGATACCCTTTATTATTTGCCCATCCATATAAGGGATAATCAAGATGTAGCTGGGCCATAAAATCGTCTCTATAAGTCTTTGCCAAAACAGATGCTGCTGCTATTGACATAAATTTAGCATCACCTTTTACAACACATGTATGAGGAATATCTGTATATTTATTGAATCGATTTCCGTCTATCAAGAGATGTTCTGGCTTTAACATTAATTGATCTACGGCACGGTGCATAGCCAAAAAAGAAGCATTCAAGATGTTTATTTTATCTATTTCGTCATGCGTAACTATTCCGATAGCCCATGCGAGTGCATGTTGCTCGATAAAAGGGCGTAATGCAAATCTTGTTTTTTCACTCAATTTTTTCGAATCATTCAGTCCTTCGCATTCAAAGCTAGGAGGCAATATTACTGCGGCAGCAAATACTGGACCTGCCAGACAGCCTCTCCCCGCTTCATCGCATCCTGCTTCTAAAATATGGTAATTCAATGAGGCTTTAAGCATAAATCAATGTATTAAAGACTTGCAAAATTAAACATAATCCTTGGTTCTTTTATTTTTTTTGACTTGTTTATCCCCAATTATGCAAAGTTTTAAGTAAAAGTTTTGATATCAGCTAGATTAAATTATATATCTTTGTAAGTAGGTTATAAAATAAAACATTTTACGGGTCATAAATAAACACAATAGAATACCCTTCAACTAAGATGAATGAGAGACAGCTAAAAGGGGTAACCATTAACAAACGAATAACTAAGTAATGAGATTAGATACCCTAACAGCCATTAGCCCAATAGATGGACGTTATCGTAACAAGACAGAACAATTGTGCAGTTACTTTTCGGAATATGCACTGATTAAATATCGTGTTCATGTTGAGATCGAATATTTTATTGCATTGTGTGAGCTTCCTCTTCCACAATTAGTAAATATCGACAAGCTATTGTTTCCTAAACTAAGGGCAATTGTTTCTGATTTTACAAATATCGATGCTGCACAAATCAAGGAAATAGAGAATACGACGAATCACGATGTAAAAGCTGTAGAGTATTACATAAAAGAAAAGTTTGATATCCTTAATTTAAGCGATTATAAGGAGTTCATCCATTTTGGATTAACATCACAAGATATCAACAACACATCGATCCCACTTTCGTTTAAAGATGCTTTAAATGAAATGTACTACCCCCTACTACACCAGTTTATAGATCTACTAAAAACTAAGGCTGCAGAGTGGCATGGTATATCGATGCTAGCCAAAACCCATGGGCAACCAGCCTCTCCTACCCGTTTGGGTAAAGAAATAGAGGTCTTTAGTTCTCGGTTGGAGGCTCAACTTGAGCAACTAAAGAATGTACCTCTTTCAGCTAAATTTGGAGGTGCGACGGGCAACTACAATGCCCATAATGTTGCATACCCTGCGTTTGATTGGAAAACCTTTGGCAATCAATTTGTGTCAAACAAACTGGGATTAGTTAGAGAAGAATTTACAACTCAAATATCAAATTACGATAATTTTGCAGCATTGTTTGACGCATTGAAGCGTATAAATACAATCCTGATCGATCTCAATCGTGATCTTTGGCAATACATTTCGATGGAGTATTTCAAGCAGAAAATTAAAGCTGGAGAAATTGGGTCGTCCGCAATGCCACACAAAGTAAACCCCATAGATTTCGAAAATGCAGAAGGCAATTTAGGTATAGCCAACGCCATATTAGAGCATCTTTCGGCAAAGCTTCCGATATCCCGATTGCAACGAGACTTGACTGACTCTACTGTACTTCGCAATGTAGGTGTACCTATGGCACATATTGTTATAGCATTGCAAAGCTCATTGAAAGGCTTCAGTAAATTGTTGCTAAATAAAGAGGCCATCGAAAAAGATTTGGAAAACAATTGGGCAGTTGTAGCCGAGGGTATTCAAACTATTTTAAGACGAGAAGGCTATCCAAAACCTTATGAGGCCTTGAAAGAACTTACTCGTACCAATGAGGCAATCACAGCTCAATCAATCAGTAATTTTATAGAAAAACTAAAGATAGATGAAGAGGTTAAAAAGGAACTTCGTAAAATAACACCTCATTCATATACAGGAATATAAATACAGACCAATAGGCTTTTTGTATATAAAAACAGAGTATAAAAATTTAATTCGAATAAAAAATGATTTCAGACAGAGATAATGAGCGCCGAGACGGCTATTCATCATCGAACAGACCATCTTTGAATAAAAACGGACAGGGTGATATAAAAAAGAAACGTCCTCGTGTTGGAGATGCTCGTATTACCGTTAATCGTGAGAATAACAGTAATAGCAATTACAATGCCAACAAAAGAAGTAGCAATAGCTCGTACGGTAACAACAATTCGTACTCCGCAAATCGTGGAGGCAATCAATACGGAGATAATAATCGTAAACCTTTCAATAAAAATCAAAGGACATCTACGTCTTCTGGGAGACCGAACAAGGGTCCAAAACAACTGGTAAAACCAGTTAAATACAAGGAAAACTTAGATCCAGATACACCAATACGTCTAAACAAGTATTTGGCAAATGCTGGGGTATGTTCGCGTCGAGAAGCTGATACATTTATCACAGCTGGCGTAGTAAAAGTAAATGGAGTATCAGTTACCGAACTAGGAGCTAAGGTTAAACGTGGTGATACAATTACGTTTCACGAGCAACCTGTACGTCTGGAAAGTAAAGTCTATGTATTGCTTAATAAACCTAAGAATACAGTTACCACATCGGACGATCCACAAAATCGTAAGACCGTAATGGACTTAGTGAAAGGTGCATGTCCTGAGCGCATATACCCAGTAGGTCGCCTAGACAGAAATACAACTGGTGTTTTGCTCTTGACTAATGATGGTGATTTGGCATCGAAACTGATGCATCCTAAGTATGTTAAGAAAAAAATATATCAAGTGCGACTTGATCGTGATGTAGCTATCGAACATATGCAGGCCATTGCTGATGGTATAGAGCTTGAGGATGGAGAAATACATGCTGACTCTATTGCTTATGTAGGCGAAGATGTTTTGAATGAGGTAGGCATAGAAATCCACTCGGGGCGTAATCGTATTGTCCGTCGTATCTTCGAAAAGCTAGGCTACCAAGTACTGAAGCTGGATCGTGTATACTTTGCTGGATTAACGAAAAAGAATTTACCACGAGGAAGGTGGAGATATTTAACTGAACAGGAAGTGAATATACTCCGAATGGGTGCTTTTGAGTAAATAAAACTAAATATATATCAGCACATGTTTAACGAAAAAACATGTGCTGCATATCTTATATATAAAACTAGTATGACGATGTTCGAAAGACACCGTCATCGTACATTAATAGAAAGGGTTACGTACAAATACATTAAGATGTAAACTGCCCAAAATAGAATACAAAATCTTATAATTAATATATTAATGGAAGCAATTCGTAGAACTAAAATATCAGATTTACTCCAACAGGATCAGTTTGGTGTAACAGTTAGTATAAAAGGATGGGTACGAACACGTAGAGGGAATAAACAAGTTAATTTTATAGCACTCAATGATGGCTCTACAATCAATAATATGCAAATTGTTGTTGATATTGATAAATTCGGTGAAGAGTTCCTCAAACCAATAACTACTGGAGCTTGTATACACATTGTAGGACAATACGTTCAATCACAAGGCAAGGGTCAAAATGGTGAGGTAATTGCTGAAAAAGTAGAAATATATGGTACAGCAAATCCCGAAGAATATCCTTTACAGAAAAAAGGACATTCATTAGAATTTCTTAGAGAGATTGCACACTTACGTCCTCGCACCAATACATTTGGTGCTATATATCGCATGCGTCATCATATGTCGTATGCGATTCACAAATATTTCAATGATCGTGGCTACTATTACTTTCATACACCGATCATCACAGCATCGGATGCGGAAGGAGCTGGATCGATGTTTCAGACAAGTATCTTGGACTATAACAAAACCCCACGTACCGATACAGGTACAGTAGATTATACGCAAGATTTCTTCGGTCGTCAAACCAATCTTACAGTATCGGGTCAACTAGAAGGAGAATTAGGTGCAATGGCATTAGGTGCAGTTTACACATTTGGTCCCACATTCAGAGCCGAAAATTCAAACACACCACGCCATTTGGCTGAATTTTGGATGATAGAACCAGAGGTTGCCTTTCATGATAACCATGACAACATGGACTTGGCTGAAGACTTCTTGAAATATTTAATCCAATATGCTCTTGACAACTGTGCCGATGATATTGCATTTCTAAACGAAATGTATGACAAGGAACTTGCTGTAAGATTGAATTCTGTTGTTGCCAATGACTTTGTAAGATTGACATATACCGAAGGTGTTAAGATATTAGAAGAATGTGGACATAAATTTGAATTCCCTGTATATTGGGGTGCGGATCTTCAATCCGAACACGAGCGATATTTGGTAGAAAATCACTTCAATCGTCCTGTTATCCTTACAGACTATCCAAAAGAAATAAAATCGTTCTATATGAAACAAAACGAAGATGGAAAAACCGTACGAGGGATGGATGTACTATTCCCTAAAATAGGTGAAATCATTGGTGGGTCAGAACGTGAGGCTGATTACGACAAGCTTGTAAATAGGATGCAAGAAACAGGTATGAGTACCGAGTCTCTTTGGTGGTATCTTGATACACGTAAGTTTGGTACAGCCCCACATGCAGGTTTCGGCTTAGGTTTTGAACGATTAATGCTTTTTGTTACAGGTATGGCAAATATACGTGATGTAATTCCATTCCCTCGAACACCAAAAAATGCGGAATTTTAAAGAAAATCAGATAATTGATGAGATAAAAGGCTCTCTATTCGAATAGAGGGTTTTCTTATCTCATGTACAAATAATAAATAAATGAGTAGTCAACCATCAAAGATTAAAGACAACTTCATCCAATTAAAGAAAGTATTCGAAGATCTTCTACCAAAAGACAAGATTGAGATAAGGATACTACTCTTTTTTCTTATTTTTTATTCAAGCTATGGGCTTATTCTTGCAATCAATACATCAATTATCGATTATAAGGATTTATTATATGATGTCTATTTTTCGTTTGATAATCCGATCATATACAGACAAGGCTACGTCTATCTCGAAGGACACCCTTTAATGATGTTTATGACAATGCCAGTCATAGCCTTAGGAAATGTACTTGCCACCCTATTGGGATACAAAGCGAAAACGGTTCTACTAACATTCACCTGTACAATACTCATCTCGCTATCCACAGTTTATGTATACAGATATATAATACAGATCATAGAGCTAAAGGGGTACATTGTTTATTTACTTGTCGGGTTTTTTGGTTTTACTACTACTAATCTAATCTTAAGTTTCACCCCCGAATCTTTCACTATAACAACATTTGTATTATCGTACAGCACCTACTATTACGCATATTGCATCAAATACAATAAAAGCGTTAGATTAGCATCCAATGCCCTATTTGCCGTTACTTTGGGAGGAATAACCATTACCAATTTTGCAAAAGGTATTATACCCATGCTATTTATGAATGACAGTAAGAAAATCATTCTCAAAAAAATCATTATTGTCAGTACGATATTCTTGGTCATTCTAGTATGGATACAACTTCAATATGATTTTATTAATCTCATAAAAAATAGACTCGAAGGTAATATCAGCGTACCCGCACGTGGAAATTATTTCGAAAAAGTATTCGAGTGGCTCTTTGCTGCGCCCATATTTTTTCCTGAGATTATGATGATGGATATAAAAATTGATGGTACAACCTTCAATGCCATATCAATTGATTTTTACCATTACTGGTGGCAATACGCATTCGCAATCATACTCTTTATCTGCTTAGCTTATTCCACATTCAAAAATTACAGAAATCCGCTAGTCTTGATCATTCTATTTTTGTTATTAGAAGACATCATCATTCATGCTGTAATAAGATATGGTATTAGAGATGCCTTTATTTATGGTGGACACTGGGTCTATTTAGTACCCATATTGTTAGGCTGGATGTATCAATCTGCCGAGAATAATAAAAAAAGAGTCAATATAACCATATCCACACTGTTTTTAATGCTTGTTGCGAATAACGCTTTTCGCTTAATTGAATTTATTCAATTATCTTTGTCTAATTTTCCTCCTTATTAAATACAAAAAAACGACAAAATCAATTATGGGTAAGTATTTAAAACTATGCCGAGTAAATCAGTGGCTTAAGAATTTCTTCATCTTTGCGCCAATCTTTTTTGCTTTTCAGTTCTCTAACTACGAGGCAATCCTTAATGTCTGTTATGCATTCATTGGCTTTTCATTTATAGCCAGCTCCATCTATATTATCAATGATTGGCAAGATATTGAGGTAGATAAACTACACCCTACAAAGAAGAATAGACCTCTAGCCTCGGGTGAAGTATCTACCAAAGCCGCATTTATAATACTAGGCATCCTTGTTACCTTAGGATTATCCGTCTACATATTCGTTCTACAAAATCAATATGCAACCATTCTGCTAATCAGTTATTTTCTACTAAACATAGCTTACTGCTTTAAATTAAAGCAAATATCGATCGTTGACATAACTATCGTATCATCAGGCTTTGTTATCCGATTATTCATAGGTAGTCTAGTTACCAATATTCACTTATCATATTGGCTCATATTACTCACCTTCCTGTTAGCACTACTCCTGGTTGTAGGTAAAAGAAGACATGATGTACTGATCTTTGAAGAAACAAAGCAACAAATGAGAAAAAGCATCACAGGCTATAATATAGAATATTTAAACTCAATAATCATAATACTTGTAACCTCAATTATTATGAGCTATATTATGTACACAATATCTACTGAAGTAGTAACACGTAATGGCGAATACCTATACCTAACATCATTATTCGTATTCTTGGGATTATTCAGATACCTACAGGCCATGTTTGTAGAGAAAAAAGGAGACAGCCCTACTAAACTATTAACCAGCGATCGCTTTTTACAAATAGACATTCTACTTTGGGCAATATCATTTATTACTATATCTCTCGGATTTAAATATCTATAATGGAACAATCAGAAAAAAAAACAATCATTGCAGCATTTGATTTTGATGGCACCATCACCACTAAAGATACACTTTTCGATTTTATCGCATTCTATCATGGCAAGACTAGGCTAATATTGGGTCTTTGCATACTAAGTCCTATATTAGTTGCACACAAGGTAGGCTTTGTAAAAAATTACATCGCTAAACAAATTCTATTTTCCTATTTTTTCAAGAATAAATTGATACATGAATTTGACTCAATCGGAGAAAAGTATGCACATCGTGTTGATTGTATTTGTAGAACAAGTACTTTATCTCGCTTAAAAGAACATCAAAACAATGGGGACACAGTCATTATCATAAGTGCATCAATAACAAACTGGATCAAGCCCTGGGCTAAAGAAAAAGGAATAGAAGCAGTACTAGGCACAGAAATAGAAGTAGACCTTGAAGGCAAAATAACAGGTAAGTTTAGATCAAACAATTGTTATGGGCAAGAAAAGGTAAACCGGCTACTCGAGATATTCCCTAAACGTACCCAATATATATTATACGCTTATGGAGATAGTAGGGGCGATAAGGAGCTACTGGCCTTGGCAGATTATTCCACACTCATTAAAGAATAAAGGAATAAGGAATTAAATTTTAACTATTACACTTGTGCTATCACAGGCAGAACAATTAATAAAAATTCACGAAAGCAATAATTCTAGTCTTTTTTTGAAAAAATAGCCTTGCTAACCAAAACTAAAAGAGGATTCCCATAAATGGGAATCCTCTTTTAGTTAATTTAAAGAATACAATATATTATTCTTCTACCTTTTGGTCTGTAGCATCAGCCTTAGCTAATTTCTTTGGAGCTACCTCTTTGACATCAGTAGCAACATCAGTTTCTTTTTTACTACGTGAACGACGTGTTTTTGGCTTAGCAGCAGCTTTAGAACTATCTTTCAACATGTTCTCATTATAATCTACTAACTCAATAAAGCACATCGAAGCATTATCACCCAAACGATTACCCGTTTTGATTATACGAGTATACCCTCCTGGACGGTCAGCTACCTTTACAGATACATTCTGGAAAAGTTCAGTAACAGCCAATTTACTTTGAAGATCTTGAAATACTAAACGTCTTGAATGTGTTGTATCCTCTTTCGATTTGTTAATGATAGGTTCAACAACTTTTCTCAAAGCCTTAGCTTTTGCAACAGTAGTAAAAATACGCTTGTGCATAATCAGCGAAACACACATGTTTGACAACATTGCATTTCTATGCGTATTTGTACGACCTAAGTGATTAAATTTCTTATTATGTCTCATCGCTTAATTAATCTTTATCTAATTTATATTTAGAAATATCCATACCAAAAGAAAGGTTTAGACTGTCTAGTAATTCGTCAAGCTCAGTAAGAGATTTCTTACCAAAATTTCGGAATTTAAGGAGGTCATTTTTGTTGAATTGAACAAGCTCCCCTAAAGTTTCAACTTCTGCCGACTTCAAGCAGTTAAGTGCACGAACCGAAAGGTTCATATCGACTAACTTACTTTTAAGTAACTGACGCATATGAAGTATCTCTTCATCAAATTCCTCATTACCGTCAACTTCCGTTTGTTCTAACAATATTTTCTCGTCAGAAAACAACATAAAGTGATGAATAAGAATTTTTGCAGCCTCTTTCAACGCATCTTTTGGATGTATAGATCCATCAGTTGATATTTCTATCACTAATTTTTCGTAGTCTGTTTTTTGCTCTACACGATAATTTTCGATAGAGTATTTCACATTACGTATTGGAGTATAGATAGAGTCAATTGCGATTACATTAACATCGTCCGAAGTATTGCGATTTTCATCAGCAGGAACATACCCACGACCTTTGTTAATAGTTAACTCAATTTGAAGATTTGCACTCGGATCCAAGTGGCAAACCACTAAGTCTGGATTTAAAACCTCAAACCCTGATAAGTGCTTACCTATATCTCCAGCTTTGAACACTTCCGAACCCGAAATAGTAATGCTTACTTTCTCATTCTCTATTTCTTCGACGATTTGTTTAAATCTGACTTTCTTTAGGTTCAGAATAATGTTTGTCACATCTTCTATTACACCTGGCACTGTAGCAAACTCGTGCTCAACACCATCGATTTTTATAGATGTGATAGCAAAACCTTCAAGTGAAGATAGGAGAATACGGCGAAGAGCATTACCTACTGTAATACCGTAGCCAGGTTCTAACGGACGGAACTCGAATTTTCCGAAGAAGTTGTCCGCTTCCAACATCAATACTTTATCGGGTTTTTGAAATGCTAATATCGCCATGAAATTATTATTTAGAATACAATTCTACGATCAACTGTTCTTTAATGTTCTCAGGAATATCAGCTCTCTCAGGAATATGTAGATATTTACCTGATTTAGAAGATTGATCCCATTCTATCCATGGATACTTGCTATGATTAAAGCCTGATAAAGCGTTATCAACAACCTCCAATGATTTTGATTTTTCACGAACACCCACAACTTGACCTGGTTTAAGCGTGTACGAAGGTATATTTACAACTTTACCATCAACTACGATATGACGGTGCGATACTAATTGACGAGCAGCAGCTCTTGTTGGAGCTATTCCTAAACGGAACACTACGTTGTCTAGTCTCGACTCTAGGAGCTGTAAAAGAACTTCACCTGTGATACCTCGTGAACTAGCTGCTTTTTCGAATAAATTACGGAATTGTTTTTCTAACACTCCATATGTATATTTCGCTTTTTGCTTTTCACGCAACTGAATACCATATTCAGAAGTCTTTTTTTTTCTCCCATTTCCATGTTGTCCTGGAGGATAGTTCTTTTTTGAAAGAACTTTATCTGGTCCGAAAATAGGCTCACCAAATTTACGAGCTATTCTTGATTTTGGTCCTGTATATCTTGCCATTTCTTTTTTAAATTAAACATTAAAAAGAAGCGAGAATTGTGCAGCCGCGATTACAGAGAGGGTCTTTTGCAATCAATCACAACTCAAGTTTCTAACTTTTAAATTGGATTAAACTCTTCTGTGTTTTGGAGGACGACATCCATTATGAGGAAGCGGAGTAACATCAACTATTTCAGTTACCTCAATACCTGCACCATGTATCGTACGGATAGCTGACTCACGTCCATTACCCGGTCCCTTTACAAACACTTTTACCTTTCTAAGACCTAGATCATATGCTACTTTAGCACAATCTGAAGCTGCCATCTGAGCTGCATAGGGGGTGTTTTTTTTAGAACTTCTAAAACCCATTTTACCTGCCGATGACCAGCTAATCACTTGTCCTTCGCTATTTGTAATTGAAATAATAATGTTATTAAAAGAAGAGTGCACATGAACTTGTCCATTTGCATCAACCTTAACATTTCTCTTTTTCGCTGCGACTGTTTTCTTTGCCATATCAAACTATTATTTTGTAGCCTTTTTCTTATTTGCAACAGTTTTCTTTCTACCCTTACGTGTACGGGCATTATTTTTAGTACCTTGACCTCTCAGAGGCAAGCCAATACGATGACGTATGCCACGGTAACAACCGATGTCCATCAAACGTTTGATATTCAACTGAACCTCTGATCTCAAATCTCCTTCAACCTTAAAGTTGTTTGAGATAATTTCACGGATAGTACCCGCTTGATCATCATTCCAATCTTTCACTTTTACATCTTTATCAACACCTGCCTCTTCTAAAATCTTTTTAGAAGCACTGCGTCCGATACCATATATATATGTCAAGGCAATTTCGCCTCTCTTATTTTGCGGTAAATCGACACCAACTATTCTTATAGCCATATACTAGATTATTTTTGCAAAATTAGTAAATTATCCCTGACGTTGTTTGTACTTAGGGTTTTTTTTGTTAATTACATATAAGCGTCCTCCTCTTCTAACTATTTTGCAGTCAGCAGTACGCTTTTTTAATGATGCTCTTACTTTCATATTTTGTTTTTTATTTGTATCTGAAAGAAATTCGACCTTTTGATAAATCATAAGGGGACATCTCAACACGCACCCTATCTCCTGGCAATATTTTAATATAATGCATACGCATCTTACCTGAGATATGAGCGGTTATTTCATGCCCATTTTCTAATTCTACACGAAACATTGCATTTGACAATGCTTCTATGATTACGCCATCTTGTTCTATTGCTGATTGTTTAGCCATAAAAATAATTTAGATTCCGTTGTTTCCTAATACAGCTTCTATAAACTCGAATGTTGATAAAATATCTGCCTTTCCTTCTCTAATAGCTACAGTATGCTCAAAATGAGCTGACATCTTCCGATCTTTAGTTCGCACTGTCCACCCATCATTTTCAAAAACAACATTTTTGCCACCTTGGTTAATCATAGGTTCTATAGCAATACACATACCTTTTTTCAGCAAAGGCCCTGTACCCCTTCTTCCATAATTTGGTACTTCGGGTGCTTCGTGCATCTTGCGACCAATACCATGACCTACCAATTCTCGGACAACTGAATATCCTTTTTGTTCACAATATGATTGAACAGCCTCACCAATATCTCCGATGCGATTACCCTCAATTGCTTTCTCAACCGCTTTATATAACGATTCTTTGGTTGTACGAAGTAAAGCTTTAACGTCCTCTGAAACCTCTCCCACACAAAATGTATAAGCTGAGTCTCCACAGAAACCATTTTTCTCTGTACCACAATCTACTGATATAATATCTCCATCTTTTAATACATACCCGCTAGGTATACCATGCACAACTACTTCATTTACCGAAGAGCAAATACTCCCTGGAAAATCGATAGCACCTGGAGCCCCCTTGTATCCTAAGAAAGAAGGTATAGCCCCATGGCTTCGAATAAATTCTGTAGCTACTTTATCTAACTGTAAGGTAGTAACACCTGGTTTGATATGCTTGGCTAATTCGCCAAGAGTCATACCCACTAAGCGATTACTCTCTCGCATCAATTCAATCTCTTCGTCTGTTTTCAGAAAAATCATCTATAAACTTTCTATTCTAGTCAATTAATAAGCAGCAACAGAGCCTGAACGACCTTTAATCCTACCCGACTTCAACAAACCATCATAATGTCTCATCAACAAATGACTCTCTATCTGCTGTAAAGTATCAAGTACCACACCTACTAAGATCAAAAGAGAAGTTCCTCCAAAAAACAAAGAGAAGTCTCTACTCACACCTAATAAGCTAGCAAAAGCAGGCATAATAGCAACCAGTGCCAAGAATAATGAACCTGGAAGAGTTATACGAGACATAACATCATCAATATAATCTGCGGTTTTTTTACCTGGCTTAATACCTGGTATAAATCCATTATTTCTTTTCAACTCATCTGCCATCTGAAGTGGATTTATAGTAACTGCTGTATAAAACCAAGTAAAAGCAATGATTAACACTGCAAATATAAGGCAATACAACCAGCTTGTATGATCAGTCATAGAACGCATAAACCACCCTGATTGATCTGCTGAAGTAAACCCTCCAACAGCCACAGGTATAAACATAAGTGCTTGGGCAAAAATGATTGGCATCACATTAGCTGCATTTACCTTTAATGGAATATACTGACGTGCACCACCGTATTGTTTATTACCAACAATACGTTTAGCATACTGCACAGGTATCTTACGAGTACCTTGTACCAACATTATGGCTAATGCAATAACGAATAGAAGGAATACGATTTCAAGTAGGAATACAACCAAACCACCTGCTTCATCTGATAAACGAGACATAAACTCACCTACCAGTGCGTGAGGTAGCCTAGCAATAATACCTACCAAGATAATAAATGAAATACCGTTTCCGATACCCTTATCTGTGATACGCTCACCTAACCACAACACAAACATACTACCGCCTGCCAAAATAATGGTAGATGGCAATAAGAAGCTCCAGAAACTATCTGGAGGGGCAGCTTGACCCAAAGCACCTAACAAATAAGCAGGTCCTTGGAACAATAGAATTATCAAAGTTAGATAACGTGTATACTGATTCAACTTGTTTCGCCCACTTTCTCCTTCCTTCTGTAGCTTTTGGAAATAAGGTAATGCGATACCCAGCAACTGAATAACAATAGATGCTGAAATATAAGGCATAATACCTAATGCAAAAATAGATGCATTAGCAAACGCTCCACCAGAAAACATATCCAATAAACCTAGTATACCTCCAGAAGTGTTACTTCTCAAGATTTCTAGATCCTGTGGATTAACTCCAGGAAGGACAACGTGTGTTCCAAAGCGATAGATTACTACGAAAATGAAAGTAGTGAGGAGTCGCTTACGCAAATCCTCAATCTTCCATATATTTTCTATTGTTTTAATAAATCCCATTTTAGTCTAGTTTTGTTGCTGTTCCACCTACTGCTTGAATAGCTGCTTCCGCAGATTTAGAAAATGCGTGAGCCACAACCTCTAGCTTAGAAGTTAACGACCCATTTCCTAAAATTTTCACTAAATGCTTAGATGAAACAAAACCTGCATCGATCAAGGTTTGAATGTCAATTTTAGCCAATTTTTGAGAATCAGCCAATATTTGCAAAGTACTCAGGTTAATAGCCTTGTACTCTACTCGATTGATATTCTTAAAACCATACTTAGGAAGACGACGTTGAATAGGCATTTGACCACCCTCAAAACCAATCTTCTTAGAATAGCCCGATCTAGACTTAGCTCCTTTATGACCTCTTGTTGAAGTACCACCTAAACCAGATCCAGTACCACGACCGATTCTCTTTCTTGTTTTAGTAGCTCCTTCTGCAGGTCTCAAACTCGATAAATTCATATTCTTTGATTTTTATCTTTTTACTAGATTATTATTCCTCTACTACACATACCAAGTGTTTTACCTTAGCGATCATCCCTCTTATTGCTGGGTTATCGTTATGCTCAACCACTCTGTTCAATTTTCTCAATCCTAATGCATCTAAAGTTGACTTTTGATCTTTAGGACAATTGATTCTGCTTTTAACTTGTTTAATTTTAACTGTTGCCATAATTGTACTTTCTTACAAATTAACCATTAAACACTTTATCCATTGATACACCTCTGTTTTGAGCAACAGTATAAGCATCTCTCAGTTCACCTAAAGCTTCGATCGTAGCCTTCACCAAGTTGTGAGGATTAGACGAACCTTTAGATTTTGCAAGAACGTCAGTTACACCAACACTCTCAAGTACCGCACGCATCGCACCACCCGCTTTAACCCCTGTACCAGGAGCAGCTGGTTTAATGAATACTTCAGAACCTCCGAAACGTGCAATTTGCTCGTGAGGAATAGTTCCTTTTAATAAAGGTATTTTGATCAGATTTTTCTTAGCTGCTTCAACTCCTTTGGCAATGGCTGTCGTTACCTCACCGGCTTTACCCAAGCCCCAACCAACAATACCATCTTCGTTACCTACAACTACGATAGCAGCGAAACTGAATGTACGACCACCTTTCGTTACCTTAGTAACGCGATTGATAGCCACCAATCTGTCCTTCAATTCAATATCGTTGGTCGATTTTACTTTGTTATTAACTTTTGCCATTTCTATTAAAATTTAAGTCCACCTTTACGGGCAGCGTCTGCCAATTCTCTTACTCTTCCGTGGTATAAATACCCGTTACGGTCAAATACTACTGTCGTAACACCTGCCTCCTGAGCAGCCTTAGCAACCATCT
>JBDLTH010000158.1:0-8827 GCA_039799165.1 Bacteroidota bacterium | reverse complement strand
TCCAAAGTCAGACAACCCATAGAATCTCTCTTTAACTGGTTGAATGAAAAAACAAAAATTCAAAGAGCGCAGAAAGTCAGATCAACATCCCGACTTCTAGTACATACGATGGGTAAAATTGCCATCGCATTCATTTATCTAATTTTTCAACTACTGAGTCGCATAACTATTTCAAACTAAAGGTTTAACTGATATTGTGCAACCATTATTCCGGCACCAATCAATGTCGCTTTTCGAGGGAAAGTTTGTGGGTAGATCAGAACCTCTTCCTCTTTATTATACTTCATATGAAGCTTGTTTAATTTCTTCTGAAGATTAGAAAAAAAATATTTGCCGTTCCAGGATACCCCTCCTCCAATTATGATTGCCTGTGGATCGAAACATTTATTCAAATCGGCAATTCTGATCGCCATGTTTTTTAAAGCATAATCAATAACTGATATGCTTAGGGTATCGTTGTGATTGATTGCTGCATCAAAAATCAATTTCGTATCTATTTTTTCTATTTTTTCTTGAGACAGTATCGTTTTTTCTCCAGATTGCATTAAGGCAAGAAATTTTTTCGCTATATACTCACCCGAAGAGGTGGTTGTTAGACATCCATATTGTCCACAAGAACATTCTATTTTGCTTTCTGGCTCAGTAATGGTATGACCAAACTCTCCAGCATAACCATGCTGTCCAGTGAATAAAGATCCGTTTATAACAGCACTTGAACCGATGCCAAAGCCTATATTTATGAAAATAAAATTATCTAATTCTTTACCAAAACCAAAGTAAGATTCACTTAGAGACATCAATCGGGTAACATTCTCAAAATAAATGGGTAAGCCTGTCTTATTTGTAATATAGTTTGTTACATCAACATCATACCAATTAAAAGCAGGTGAAAATTTAATTATTTTATCGTTTTTATTAATCATGCCTGCAAAAGCAATACCAATTCCTAGAATTTGCTTTTTATCAATAATATTGGTATCATAAAGCCTGTCAATCATCTCATTAATTTTTGAGAATATCTGCTTCACATTACCTTTTGGATTTGTCTCAATGTCAATTTCTTTTATAAAATCAAGATTCAGATTAAAGATACTGCCTTTGATCCGAGTAGTACCAACATCAATCCCTATAACATAATAGTTTGGACAATTCCATTTTACATATCGCTGAGGGCGTCCTTTCCCCATATTCTCGACAGGATTGTCTTCATCAGTTTCAGTAAGGAACTTTTCTGTAATCAATTTATTTATTATTCGCGACCCAGTGGCTATACTTAAATCACAACTTTTCACAATATCATTTATTGCCACAATTCCTTTTTTTCTGACAATAGACAATACCTCTTTTTCATTTTTACTTAATAGCATCGTTTTGTATTTTATGGCAAATGTATGAAAAAATAATATAATTACGTGATGAAATAAAATAATGAGAGATTTAAAATCTTTATTTTAAGTATTTAGATTTCGAATTATTTATAATCCATTTAATATTTATTTTTTATTCAAATAAATATGTTAAATGCACAGAAAAGATGTTTATTAATTATTTAATAATATATATTTGCATCATGAAATTAAATAGTTGGAAGTGTAATTTATAGTGCAAAATATAAAACCTAATATTTATGAAAGAAGCTGGAATAATAAATAGAGAAATCTCAAGAGTGCTTTCCTGCCAAGGTCATGGCGATCTATTAATGATTGTAGATGCTGGCTTTGCAATTCCTAAAGAGTTGGAGGTAATAGATATTTCTCTTGATGAAAATAAACCGATGGTGTTGGATGTTTTATCAACTTTAAAAAAAATATTTTCAGTTGAAAAAATAATACTTGCTAATGAAACTGAAAATACGAGCCCTACACTGTTCAAAAATATCGCTACTTATTGGGGCGACAACATTCCTGTTGAAAAGATTTCGCATGCCGAATTAAAAGAGATGAGCAAAAAAGTAAAAGCAGTTATCCGAACAGGCGACTTTACTGCATACGGAAATGTTATTTTAGTTTCAGGTTGTGGAGATCGATGGTATTCAGAGAAATAGAAATAATAAAAACAGGGTTAACCGAATTAATCATACAAAAAATAAATCTTAGAATATGGATAACACAAGTATATCTACAATTGATTTGATAATCATAGTAGTCTACATCGTTGGCATTCTTTTCATCGGTCTTTGGTCTGTCCGAAAAACAAAAATGACGAGCGATAATTATTTCTTAGCAGGGCGCGATCTTAAATGGTTAGTAGTAGGAGCAGCATTGTTTGCCTCTAACATATCAACTATCCATATGGTGGGTCTAGCAGCTTCGGGATATAACGAAGGCTTAGTGTGGGGTAATTTTGAATGGCTTGCTGTATTTACTCTAATTTTATTAGGCTTAATTTTCGCTCCATTCTATTTCAAAACACGTATTTCTACATTGCCTGAGTTTCTGGAGAAACGTTATGGACCTGCATCTCGAACTTTTCTAGCCATAATGAGTATACTTGCCGCACTGTTTATTCATTTGGGAATGAGTCTATACGCTGGAGCAGTTGTTATAGAATCATTTTTCGGAATCAATGTATATGTCTCAATTGTCGTTATTTCTATTATAACTGCAGCCTATACTATTGTTGGTGGCTTGAAAGCCGTGATGATAACTGAAACTGTACAAACCGTAATTTTGATTGTAGGGGCAGTACTGCTAACCGTATTTGGAATATTAGCTTTGCCTGAGCATGGCATAACCAGCTTCGAAGCTTTTAAAGCAGCAACTAAAGATGGACAGTTGAGCATGTTACACTCAGCAGACTCGATAGGACGTTTAAGTCCAGAAGGGAGTAATTCTGGGTTGACATGGTATGCCTGCTTATTAGGTTATCCAGTACTTGGAATTTGGTATTGGTGTACTGATCAAACCCATGTGCAGCGAGTTTTAAGTGCTCATTCACTGAGTGATGCACAAAAAGGTCCTTTGTTCGCAGGCTTACTCAAAATACTACCTGTATTTATATTGATCTTCCCAGGTATAATCGGATATGTTTTATTTAAAGACATTATCGGGACTAATGCCAATCAGACCTTTCCTGTTTTAATAACACAGCTACTACCTGTTGGGCTCAAAGGAATTGTGGCTGCAGCACTTTTGGCAGCACTTATGAGTGTGGTTTCGGCAGCACTAAACAGTTCAGCCACATTAGTTGCCGTTGATATCGTAAAACGTTTCAAGCCTGAAGCAACAGATAAGCAGCAGGTTTTTATTGGGCGTATTTCGGCAGGCGTAATAATGATTATAGCCATTTTCTGGTCTACTCAAGGAGGAAATTTTTCTAGCATTTTCGAAGCAATTAACAAAATTGCTGCGGCTATGGCTCCGCCAATCACAACCGTTTTCTTACTTGGTGTATTTAGTAAACGAGGAACAAAAGAGGCATCCATCGTTACCCTATGTGTAGGTTTTTTATTGGGGGTTATTTCGTTCTGCTTAGACTATGTTCCGATTAGTGGTAAAATGTATATCACAGAGGGGCTGGGTATACCTTTCATGATGCAAGCTTGGTGGTTATTTTGTATTAATTGTGTGATCTATTTTGTCGTTAGTTATCTTACACCAAAGCCTGACCCTAAAGTAATAGCAGAGTGCACATGGAAAAGCCCGCTTGCTGTTTTTACTGAAGGAAAAATCACAGGGATTACAGATGTACGAATACTTTCAGGTCTTTTACTACTACTATTAATAGTCTTATATATAATTTTCAGATAAGAAAAATTTAGAAAAAAACAGATATGAAACAAGCACAAATAATCAAACCTGGCGTTCTCCAATTTATAAATGTCGAAGATATAACTTCCCAACTATTAGCCTCAACTGAGATTCTAATAAAGGTTAAAAGTATTGGCGTCTGTGGTGGCGACATTCATGTGATGCACGGCGAGCATCCTTTTGTAAGCTATCCCGTAATACAAGGGCACGAGTATGGTGCAGTTGTAGAAGCAATAGGTTCTTCAGTTTCGAAAGTTAAATTAGGAGATAAAGTAACTGCCCGTCCACAATTGGTTTGTGGAGAATGCCCTCCTTGTAAAAAAGGTAGGTATAACGTATGTCAAAAACTTCGAGTGCAAGGTTTTCAAGCACCTGGAGCTGCCCAAAGTCATTTCATTGTGCCTGAAAATAGGATTATCAAGGTAGACGAGTCTTTGTCTTATGATGATGTAGCAATGATTGAGCCTTGTGCCGTTGGGGCACATGCCAGTTCTAGAGTTTCGCTAGAGGGCAAGAATGTTGTGATAACGGGGGCGGGTACAATAGGCAATCTGGTAGCCCAGTTTGTAAAAGCACGAGGGGCAAAAAAAGTACTGATAACTGATATTAGCGATTTGCGTTTAAAGAAAGCACAAGAGTGCGGTATTGAAAATACAGCGAACGTGTCGAAAGAAAAATTCAGTGATGCAATAAAGCGAGTATTTGGTGATGAAATGTTTCAGGTTGGATTTGAAGTATCCGCCGTTCAAGAATGTATAACCGACTTGGTTGCTCATATTGAAAAAGGGGGAGACATTGTCATCGTTGGCGTATTTGCCAAACCAGCATTGATCGATTTGGCGATAGTTGACGAACATGAAATATCCATCATCGGTTCGATGATGTATTTTCATGAAGATTTTGAATTATCAGCTGAATATCTTAAATATGGTAAGATAAATGTAAAACCACTGGTTACACACCATTTTGCGTTTGATGACTATGCCGAAGCTTACACCTTTATCGACAATCACCGAGAAGAATGCATGAAAGTAATAATCACAATGCCATAACTACAATGAACAAACCAATAGTAATAGGTATAGGAGAGTTATTGTGGGATATGCTCCCTAGTGGGAAACAGCTTGGCGGAGCTCCGTGCAATTTTGTTTATCATGCTCAAAAAATGGGAGCAGAGGGCGTTTGCATAAGTGCAATTGGTAAAGATGAATTGGGATTGAAAATAATAGATGTATTACAAAGCAAGGGATTATCTACCTCGTTAATTCAAAAAAATACTTACCCAACAAGTAAAGTAGATGTTGCATTAGACCCCAATGGCGTTCCGCATTACACAATACACCAAAACGTAGCTTGGGACTTTATCGAATATACATCTGCATTGGAAGACCTGATCGCAAAAGCCCATGTGGTTTGTTTTGGCTCATTGGCTCAAAGGTGTAATGTGTCGCAAATGTGTATAGCAAAAGCTCTAAAAAAATGCAAGCCTGAATGCATAATTATTTTTGATATTAATCTCAGGCAGAAGTATTTCACAAAGAAAATCATTGAATCCTCATTGCATTTATGCAATATTCTGAAATTGAATGAGGATGAACTTCCAATTGTTTCCGATTTATTAAATATAGAAGGCGATATATCCCAACAGTTATCGAAATTGAGACAGCAGTATAATCTTGACTTAATTGCATACACCCAAGGAGCATGCGGAAGCTATTTAATTTCGTCAACCGAAGAAAGTTTCATGCCAACACCAATTGTAGAGGTAAAAGACACCGTTGGTGCAGGTGACGCATTTACGGCGGCTATGGTAATGCAAATATTGGATCAAAAATCATTGAAAGACATACACCAAAAAGCAGTAGATATTTCAGCATTTGTATGCACACAAAATGGAGCTATGCCCGAATACTAATACAAAAAATATAAATAAAACAAAAAACATGAAAGCATTTAATTATCATCAATCTACAAAAATCATATTTGGTGCAGGTAAAATTTCAGAACTCGGACATATTGCTGCCACATACGGAAAGAAGGCACTCTTAGTAACTACGCCAGCATCTATACCTGCTCTTGATAGCCAATATAAAAAAGTGATCGCTCTTTTAGAGCAATCAGGGCTTGAGGTCTTCCATTTTGATGGAGTTATTCCAAATCCTACCACCAAAACCATTTCGGAAGGAGCTACAATGGCTCGAAAAAATGCAGTACACATAATCATTGGCTTAGGGGGAGGATCGAGTATGGATGCGGCGAAAGCTATATCCGTAGAGGCCACTCACGAAGGCAGTGCATGGGATTATCTTTTTTATAAGTCGCCACAACCCGATCCTAAAAAATTGATACCGACTATTGCCATAAGCACAACATCGGGAACAGGGTCGCAAGTAACACAAGTAGCCGTTATGACCAATCCCGAAACAAGGGATAAATCGGCACTTTATAACAATATACTCTATCCCGCAGTTACAATTATTGACCCCGAGCTTATGGTCAGTGTGCCTAAATTTGTAACAGCCACCACTGGATTCGATGTGTTTTGTCATGCTTTCGAAAGCGTAATTAACAATTCCAGCTCACCTTATGTTGACTTGTTGGCATGGGAAGCAATCAAAATAGTGTTTGAGACTTTACCCCTTCTCTTAAGCGATTTGAACAATGTGGCATTACGCGAGAAGATGGCTTACGCCGATTTGCTTGCAGGGCTAAGCATAGCCAATGTTGGTGTAACCTTGCCTCACGGTATGGGTATGGCTATTGGCGGCATGTATCCCCATGTTGCTCATGGCGAAGCTTTAGCAATAGTATACCCTGCTTTTATCCGATATACGCAAGCAACTGCTGTTGATTCTTTTGCAAAAGTGGCAAAATTACTCAACCCCATTTTGGAGAGTGATGATAACCAAACAGCTGCCGCTAAATGCGAAAAAGAGATGATACAATTTTTAAAGAAGGTAGGTCTTGATAAAAAACTGTCGGACTGTAACGTTCCCGACAATGAAATAGAATCTTTAGCAAAACAATGCATGGTGTTGCCTGATTATAAGGCAAATCCAAAAGTAACGACATTCGAAGAAATGGTCGAATTGGTGAAACAAAGTTGGTAATTGACAATAGTGATTAAACTCTCTATAATTTAACTTTAAATTAATGTATTATGAGAAAACATGCTGTTCTATTTTTATTCTTGCTGGCAGTAGTCTTTTCTGCCACGGCACAGAATATTGTATCAGGGCATATAAAAGATGCCAAAACCAGTGAGCCTTTAATTGGCGTTTATGTTGTGTTAAAAGGAAATACGACCATCGGAACTACATCTGACGAAAAAGGTAATTTTTTGTTAGATGCTCCTAAATCTTCCACTCTTGTTGTTTCATATATGGGCTATCAAGGAAAAGAGGTTTCTGTCAGAGAACAAAAACAACTTCTGATCACTCTCTCTGAAAATGATACGTTTTTGGATGAGGTGGTCGTTGTTGGATATGGTTCTCAGAAAAAAGTGAACTTAACTGGAGCTGTAAGCTCACTGAAGATGGAAGATGTTGTAGCAGACCGTCCTGTTGCATCTATTGCCGATGCATTGGTGGGCAATGTCCCAGGATTAACTCTTTCAGGCAATTCAGGTGAACCAGGGGCAGGCTACGATTTTGAAGTGCGTGGTACATCAAGCATCAATGGAGGCAAGCCGCTAATATTGGTTGACAATATTGCTATGGACATATCTTCGCTTAACCCTAATGATATTGAAACAGTAACCGTATTAAAAGATGCCTCAGCCGCTGCTATCTACGGTGCAAGAGCAGCTTTTGGAGTAATATTGGTTACTACAAAAAAATCAGCTAAAGAAAAAAAAGCTACATTCTCTTATTCAACGAAGATGACAATCAGCAATGCTCAATCTTTGCCAGATAGGGCAAGCCCTATCGAAACTGTGCAAGCATTTAAAAATGCAGGTTTTGAAAATATGACACATGGGCAGAATGTTGATAAGTGGCTGGGGTATTTGAATGAATATAATACTAACAATGGAGCATATCCACTCGGATATGCTATGGATGGTACTATGCGCTATAGCTTGGCTGAAACAGATGTTACTCGGGAGTTGTTAGGTACAGGATTCCAGCAGATACATGATTTATCAGTAAGTGGAGGTTCTGCTAAAACAACATATCGCCTTTCGGCAGGTATCTTAGAGCAGAACGGAGTACTAAAAACAAGCAAAGATAGTTATAATAGATTCAATATATCTTCATTCCTAAGCTCAGATATCACACCCTGGTTGACCACAGAAATGAGTGTTTTTTACTCGAATGATAAAAAGCAAGACCCATATACTCTTTCAGTTAATGGCAGACCAATTTGGAGTCAAATAACACATTGTCCTTCATATTATCCAACAGGAGGGATGGATGTAGATGGAACATATTACCCATTTGTTACCCCATTGAATATGCTTGAAGCTGTAACCCCCGATCAAGTCAAAAATGATAAATTGAATATACTCGGTCGAGTAATATTGAAACCTATAAAAGACTTGATCATTACTACTGAATATGCAATCAACAAAAGATTTGCATCCGAAACAATTTATAACAAACGCATCACCAATTTTATGGATGGGCAGACCTTCCAATTAGCACCCTCTGATGCAAAAAATTCAGCATACAGAAGTGAAAAGAATGACTCTCAATACAATGTGTTCAATGGTTTTGCAACTTATAATAAAGAATTTGCGAATCATAAATTCACACTAACAGGTGGTGTCAATGCCGAATATAATTACTATGAAGAATTGTGGGCTAGAAGAGACCAGATGATTAATGACGAGTTACCGTCTATTGGACAAGCTGTGGGCGTGCTAACAGCAGGCGATAATTTTAGCGAATACTCACTTTTCGGAACATTTTATCGTTTGAACTATTCTTACAAAGATCGTTATCTATTTGAAACCTCGGGGCGTTACGATGGATCTTCTAAGTTCCCTAAAAACAACAGATTCGGATTTTTTCCCTCTTTTTCAGTGGGGTGGAGAGTTACAGAAGAGGCTTTTATGGCTAAAACAAGTTCTGTGCTTT
>JBDLTH010000157.1:0-15732 GCA_039799165.1 Bacteroidota bacterium | reverse complement strand
CGCCAATTTGGTATAGCCAACTTTGATTACGCCTTCTAATTCTGATAGAAACGTAGCTAGCTCATAGGCTGACTCAGACATACGTGTAAAGCGTAGTTGCAAAGTTTCCATGCCCAACGATTGCAAAGATGCTGTTTCGGCATCCATATATGCACCTATGTTACGACCAATTTCTCGTCTAAGTTTATAATTAAATAAATCAACACCTTCGACACCTTTAGTTCGTGCTAGTTTCTTATTCTTAGACCAGTCAAACATACCATAATCTAATATAGCACCTCCAACACTAGTAGCACCTCCCGATATATATTTGGTGGTTGATATAACTTCGATGTCAACACCTGCCTTTTTAGCATCAAAGGCACACCAAGGTACAATGGTGGTATCAACAATCAAAGGAATACCTTTGTTACGCAACATCTTAGAAATCTCAGGAATATTAGCAATTTCCATGTGTGGATTTGTAATAAGCTCACAAAAGAAAGCACACGTATTTTGATCAATAGCAGAAGCTATCTCTTCTAAATTATCCGTATTTACAAATCGAACTTCAACTCCAAAATCGGCTAATGTTAATTGAAGTAAAGAAAACGTATTACCAAATAGATGTGGAGAAGTTACAATATTACTACCCGCATAACTTATTGCAAAGAAGGCATTGAATATAGCTGCCATACCCGAACTAAATGCCATCACCGATTTGCCTCCTGATGCTATCTTTAGTCTATTTTCGAAGTTTTCGACAGTCGGATTCGATATACGAGAATAGGTATGACCAACTGCCCTAAACTGAAATGTATCTGCAATATCCTCAGCAGTAGCATATTCAAATGCAGCATTGCGGTATACAGGCATAGCTATAGCACCATGTGCATCGGGTCTATTATATGCTGACGAAATTATACGTGTACTAAAACCTTGTTTCTCTAAATTTTCGTTATTCATTATATCAAATGTATTTCATATTATATTGCAACATCCCCTTTTATATGAGGGTGTGGATCGTATCCTTCGAGTTTAAAATCATCAAATTTAAAATCAAATATACTATCAATATCTGGGTTGAGTATCAATTGTGGTAAAGACCGTAAATCTCTAGTCATTTGCATATTCAATTGATCGATATGATTGCTGTATATATGTGCATCACCCAATGTGTGTACAAAATCTCCTGCTTCGAGTCCAGTAACCTGTGCCATCATCTTTAGCAACAAAGCATAAGAGGCTATATTGAATGGGACTCCTAAAAAAATATCAGCACTGCGTTGATACAGTTGGAGGCTAAGTTTACCATCGGCTACATAAAATTGAAAAAAAGCGTGGCAAGGAGGCAAATTCATATTAGGTATATCTGCAACATTCCAAGCACTAACAATAATGCGTCTTGAGTCTGGATTATTTTTGATCGTCTTCACCACATCCGTTATTTGGTCGATATAACCACCCGTATAATCGGGCCAAGATCGCCATTGATAGCCGTAAATATGTCCAAGATCGCCATCTTCGTCTGCCCATTCATTCCAGATACGCACACCATTTTCTTGCAGATATTTTATATTAGTATCTCCTGACAAGAACCATAACAATTCGTGTGCAATAGATTTGAGATGCAATTTTTTTGTAGTCAACATCGGAAAACCATCTGCCAAGTTATAGCGACTCTGATGTCCAAATATACTTATAGTACCCGTACCTGTACGGTCTTCTTTGCGAATACCTTCAGACAGAACTCGATTAACTAGATCTTTATATTGTTTCATAATCAAAGTTATACTTTCTCTTAAAATATGATTTTGTTACCAATCGGCTATCATCGATTTACGATGGCTTGTATTAGCACTAAAATAACCCAATGCTCCCCCCATTATATTCGTTGTTGGGTTAGTTTCGGAAGAACTTATTTGTGCCAAGGATTCAAAAAAATCATGAACTCCTTTATCAATGGCTTGCAGTTCGACCAATATAGTATCTCCTTTTTGTAATCGAGGTTTGGTACTTTCATCTTTATCAAAAACAGGTAAAATTCGCTGAATAAGTAAACCCTCCCTATTTCGAGTATCTGTTGTTTCTCCACCAATATCTCTGCGTACACCATTTATATGGAGTGTACTTTTGTAATAATGGGCTGTACCATCTATAGGGTCTTGAAACTCGATCAATGGCACAGGATAACCAAATGAAGGGATATCGTAAAGCTTTATAGTATCTATTACAACTAATTGAGGCATAGTGGATGTAGATGTATACTCATTGCCTGCATAGACTACCTTCAGATTATATTTTGTATTCACTTTTCCTATGAAGGCTACACTACGAAAAACACCCGATTGATCTGCTTTTAGCACCTCATAATTGCCCTTATCGTCCGAAATAGTAACAACGGCATCGGTTATCGGCTGAAAGATATTATCACTATCAAAATCCTTTGTTTTGGTTAGCGTTACTTTAGCCAAAGAGTCTTTTACAATAAGTCCTTCAATAACCAGACGAGGCTCTACTGAATGTAAATCAACATGGATTTCTTTTTCACAAGCTGTAAATCCGACTAAGCAGACAACGCTGAACAGAGCCAGCATACATTTTCTACTAAATATATTATTTGATTGCATAACTGTTTAAAATTTAAAATTCCACGAAATAGAGGGTACAAAACGAAACAATGAATACTGGTATGCAGATGATTTAGATGGATCTTTATCGTTTGTTCTAAAATCAATCATGTAGGCATTCTCTCGACCATAGGCATTGTATAAACCAAAAGCCAGTTCAGAGTGCATTCTTTTTGTTTTTCTCAATAGATAGGTAGCTCCCAAATCGAGACGGTGATAGGCTGGTGCCCTGTATCCGTTACGCTCGTTATAATAAACAACTTCTCGGTCGTCAAGCTTATATTTTCCACTCGGATAGGTTACAGCATTTCCTGTATAATAAATCCAAGCTGCCGAGAAAGACCAGCGATCAGAGAAATCATACATGCCTATTATACTTATATCATGTGTTCTATCTTGACGGGCTACATACCATTTATTATCATTAATGCCGTCAATCTGTTTTTCAGATTTAGATAATGTATACCCTACCCAACCCGTTAATCGTCCTGTTTTCTTTTTCAATAAAAATTCAACACCATAAGCACGTCCTTTACCATACAATAACTCACTCTCTACATCGTCATTGCGAGTAAACACCGCATTATCCTTAAAGTCGATCTGATTTTTCATATCTTTATAATAAGATTCAACAGAAAACTCATACTCGTTATTCGAGAAATTACGGAAATATCCTAACGAAACCTGATCGCCTATTTGAGGTTTGATGTTATTTGAACTCGACGCCCATCTGTCCATCGGTGTATTGTTATTGCTGTTAGATAGTAAATGTAAGTTCTGGGTAGTACGTCCATACGCTACTTTGACTGACGATACATCATCTAGTTTATATACCATAGACAGGCGAGGTTCTAGATTGATATATGTCTTTACTACTTTGCCCGATTTGTACCAAACAGAGTCTACTATATTATTCTTGTCATCAAGCGTATAATACTCTCCATTGCCTAATGCCGAAAAAGCAGACAACCTCAAGCCATAAATAGCCTCTAATCGGTCGTTTATTTTGATCGAGTTGGTTGCATATATTCCATTTTCGAGCGAATAACGGCTCTTTAAATCTAAAGTACCCCCTTTACCTTCTTCAAATTCGTATAAACCGGGATCAAGGCTATGATGGGTCGAAGATAATCCAAATCGCCATTCGTTATTTGGATTTATCTGATATAAGAAATCTTGTTTAAAAGTATAATCTCTTATTCTTGAATTTATTGCTAATTCTAACCCAATGTCAAGATTGATCTTATAATCGTATTGATTATATTGAAGAGCTGTAATAGAAGACAATTTAGCGTTTATTTGTCTTGTCCATCTCAATGTACCTAACAGATTGCCCCAATCTGTGTCTACAACATCTTTTAGAGATAATTTATCTCTACCCCAATATCCCGAAAACGAGATGCGGTCTTTAGGCGAAACTTGAAAGTTGAATTTTGCATTGAGATCATAAAAATACAAGATCGTATTTTGAGCCTCTCCGTTGCCTGTCATACGAGCTACCATATCAGCATAGGTACGTCTACCGCTTAGGTTAAAACTTGATTTATTCTTCTGAATAGGACCTTCGACATTCAGTTTTGATGATATAAGCCCAACACCTCCATTTACACGGTATCCCTTGGTATCACCATCTTTCATTTGCACATCCAACACAGAGGCTAAACGCTCACCAAATTGGGCAGGCATTGCTCCTTTGTATAGAGTAACGTCTCTAACTGCATCGGGGTTGAACGTAGAAAAAAATCCCAGCAAGTGCGAAGCATTATAAACGGATACATTATCTAATAAGATCGAATTTTGATCGGCACTACCTCCTCTGACAAAAAATCCTGAACTTCCTTCATTTGCCGATTTTACACCTGGCATCAACTGTATTGCCTTTATTATATCACGTTCGCCAAGCAACACGGGTAGTTTATTGATCTCTTGCATTGTTATACGTTCAACACCCGTTTGGGGAGCAGATACATTTGCATCCGAGCGGTTTGTTGATACTACAACCTCATCTAATTTTATGTCAGATTCTTCGAGTTTAATATCTTGCACCAGATCTCGATCAAGTCGTATCTTTACTTCCTTATCGTTATACCCCAAAAATTTAACCTGCAAAGTATAACTGCCTTTGGCTAGATTTAACGAATATTCTCCCTTTTCGTCTGATTGTGTTCCAAACGCAGGTATTTCTTTTATACCAATGGGTACATCCGAGACTATCTGATTTGTTTTAGCATCTCTTACATATCCACTGAGTTTATACCGCTGAGCAGACACCGAAAAGCTATTGAACAACAAACAAAAAACGCCCAATATACATACACATAACACCTTAAATAACTTCATTTCTTGTGTCTTATTATTTTCTTATTTAAGTAATAGAATAATATTAAAAAACTTCTATTAACACTTTCTCTACATTTAGCCAAAATAGCGAGCAAACTTATACAATAACAAGGTGAAAATATCTTAATTATCATTTTTTTTAATCTTTTTTTACGTAAAGCATTAAGAATATCAATTCCAATTTAGCATAATACAATCATCGTCAACACATAGTGTGCGTTGATCTAAATGAAATCGAATTACTTCTATCACCTGCTTTTGATCATAATTGCATATATGCTCCACAATTTCTTTTACAGTACATTTTTTGCTACCTAACAAAAGAAAGAGTTGATCGGAAATAGTATTAAATCTATAATTAGTGATTCCGCCTGCACGCTTTTGTCGGCATACATCGCATTGTCCGCAATCTTTAGACTTTGCTTCGCCAAAATAGGTTAAAAGCATCCTACTTCTACAAACCGACGATTGTTCAACATACTCCGTTATACCTGTAACTCGCTTTACAAAACGTTCTTTTCTTTTTTCATATACATCTTTAGTAATAACAAAGTATTTAAGCGGTACTCGTGATTTATTGTAAACAACAAAAGGTGTTTTCTTGAAAGGAATATAATCAATGATATGTCGTTTGCTTAAATATTTAAGCATTTCGTATACCTCTGTTCTACTTTTACCTATCCGAATGGCAATAGCCCCTTCGTCAATACCCACATAGTCAGAAAAAACTCCTGTATAAAGTCGCAATATTGTATGTATTAGTTGCTCATACGACTCATCGAAAGCGTACTTATACAGTTCGTCTCGGTATACCGAAAACATCAATCTTGATTGACCGTCCACCTCATCTGTATATTCGATATATCCTAACAAGTCTATTATCTTCAAGGCATTGTGAGTTGTGGAAATAGGATATTTATATACTGAACAAAATTGATATATATTGAAATCATACGCTCTACCTGCACCAAATCCTTCCGCTATCTGAAAGTAATACGACAGCGACTCGTACACTTTTGCTATAAAATCTCGCTCTGGAAACTCATCACTAATGCGTTTCTTCAGTTTTGTACTATCCGTAGGTGTATAAAGAACCACTGCAAAAGCAGGTTGCTCGTCTCGTCCAGCACGACCTGCTTCTTGATAGTACTCTTCGAGCGAGTTGGGTAAATCGTGATGTATCACAATACGCACATCTGATTTATCAATCCCCATGCCAAAGGCATTGGTAGATACAATAATCCGACATATGCCCACCTTCCACTCATTTTGTTTTCTGTTTTTATCATCACTACTCAAACCTGCATGATAATAATCGGCGGAAAACCCTTTATTAACTAAGTCTATAGCTAGATCTTTAGTGCGTTGTCTACTTCTAACATAAACGATTGCCGAACCCTCCGTTTTACTTAATATGTCAACCAAAGACATAGTTTTGTCCTCAGACAATCTTACGATATAAGACAGATTGCTTCGGCTAAAGCTTTTCTTGAATAGATTTGGTACTTTAAACTGCAATATTGTCTGAATATCGAGCGTTACCTCTGGCGTAGCGGTTGCTGTTAATGCCAACAGGGGTACATGAGGCAATTGCTCACGAATAGCAGCAATATTCATGTATGATGGTCTGAAATCATAGCCCCATTGCGAAATACAATGCGATTCGTCGACAGTTATCATGCAGATATTCATATCTCGCAATTTGGTCTTAAATAGCTCTGTGCCCAAACGTTCGGGGGATATATACAGAAACTTAAAGTCGCCTAAAATTGCATTTTCTAAGGCTATTACAATCTCTCGATGCGACATGCCTGAGTAAATGGCTAAAGCCTTTATACCTCTTTGCCTTAGGTTATCAACCTGATCTTTCATCAATGCTATCAAAGGGGTAATTACCAAACAAGTTCCATCCATCGCCATGGTTGGAACTTGAAATGTTATTGATTTACCACCTCCAGTAGGCATCAAGCCAAGGGTATCTTTACCCGAATATACTGAATTGATTATATCTTGCTGCAATGGGCGAAACGCTGAATAACCCCAATATTGATGAAGTATCTGATGAAAAATATCCAATTTTTAGAATATACTAGTTTACTTTTGAAAATAAGCTAAAATAATTGACCTTTGTCTATGTCTTTGACATAGAGTTGTGTATTTGTTTTTCCGTTGTGCGTATTTTGCTCCAGTGTATAACAAATATCAAAGGTATCTTTCTTTACCAGTTCAAAACTATCGCCTTGCCTAAATGCAATGCCATACATCGGCATAGGGGTGGTTACATCTATCACATCCAATTTTATGTGCATCAAATCTCTACCCACAAGTTTACTTGTTCCATAATCCATCACATCTATTGATGCAAAAATAGGATTCAGATTCTCGGGACCGAATGGTGCAAAGCGACTTAGATCGTATACAAACTTGTTGTCAATATCTTTAAAAAGCAGTTTTGCATCTATATCTATTTGCGGACGCATCATCTCGGGTGCTATCAGCTTTATAGTTAGGGCCTGAAATCTACGTCTAAATTCGGATAAGTTCTCCTCTCGCAAAGATAATCCAGCAGCATAGGTATGCCCTCCAAAGTTTTCAAGAATATCCTTACACGACTCTATTGCTTTATACACATCAAAGCCCATCACCGACCGTGCCGACCCCGTAATCAAGTCATTTGATTTAGTAAGTACAACAGCTGGACGGTAATATTTCTCGGTCAAACGCGAAGCTACAATACCAATTACCCCTTTGTGCCAGTTTTCGTTATAAATAACGATACTATTATTTTCTGTTACTTTTATATGCGACTCAATAAAACTGGTGGCCTCGTCAGTTATACGTTTATCTAACTCGCGCCTATTATCGTTATGATGATCTATGTTTTCGCTTTTTACACGAGCATCAGTGGCAGAGTTGGCCAGTAATAAATCTACTGCTTCTTTACCATTCATCATACGACCCGATGCGTTTATACGTGGTCCTATTTTGAATACGATGTCGCTAACTGTTATGTTTTTCTGGCTCAGTCCACAAATATCAATAATACCTTTCAGCCCCATGCTAGGACTTGAGTTTAATTGTTTGAGTCCGAAGAATGCCAAAATACGATTTTCGCCCGTAATAGGCACTATATCAGAAGCAATACTTACAGCTACCAAATCGAGTAATTCGGTTAATTCCGAAAAATCAATTTTATTATTTTGGGCTAATGCTTGTATCAATTTAAAACCCACTCCACAACCCGACAGATGATCGTACGGATAAGTAGAATCTAACCGCTTAGCATCTACCACAGCTACTGCATCAGGCAGTTGGTCATCGGGCATATGATGATCGCATATTATAAAATCGATACCCTTGGTTTTTGCATATTCAACCTTGTCTATCGATTTTATACCACAATCTAAAGCGATGATTAACTTAACATCGGTCTCAGAGGCATAATTTATACCTTGATCCGATATACCGTATCCTTCATCGTATCTGTCTGGGATATAGTAATCAAGATTTGTAGTAAATTTTCGTAAAAACTTGTAGACTAAAGCAACTGCTGTTGTACCGTCTACATCATAATCTCCGTATACCAAAATACGCTGTTTTTCTCCCAGTGCTTTTTCAATCCTGTTGATTGCCTTATCCATATCGGGCAACAAAAAAGGATCGTGCAAGTCCTTTAAGCTAGGATAAAAAAAACGCTCTGCCTCATCCACAGAAGCTATACCCCGCTGTATCAGTATTTGACACAATGCAGGATGTATACTTAATTTTTGGGCTAATTCATTTCTTTTTTCTACATCTTTTGGTATTAGAGTCTCGTAATTCCATTTGTAAATCATTATATGTCTGTTTTTTCTTTCCTTCGTTAGGCGAGAATTCAATCCTCGTAATTGAGCATGTTAATGGCTCATCTGTGCTACAGAAATGCCGTTGCTAAACTATATATTCGTAAAGATAGTAGATATAATAAAACAATTATTAGAGTTTTGAATTTTTATTTTTGTAAAAATTCAGAAAACAGAATAACGTTACAAGCCAGAAACCAACGACTGGAGACTAAAAGTCTGCTACAATCTTGATGTTAAATTGTCTACCTGTAAGGTAATTAGGTACAGCATATTTGTCATTAAAAACATTTGTAATCCAATAATACGAATTTGTATTTTTGATGTCAAACAGATTAAAGAAGTCTGCACCTATCCAAATGTTTTTGAATGAGCCTAGAAATGAACTCCGATTGCGAATAGAAAAATCTTCGCCCAAAAGCTGCCAAGCCACACCCAAATCGACACGCTTATAGGCAGGTGTTCTAAAATAGCCTTTTTCGAAAAAATCAAGACTGGGTCCTGCTTGTGGTAAGCCTTGCGATAGATGGCCTTTCAGATTCATAGTAAGCCGTTTTGTACCAGGTAAATTGTCTTGAAAAAACAGCGACAGGTTATATCCTTGATCGGTAGGTAGTGGCGATTTTACTCCATTTACGGTTTGCTCCGTTTTCATCAACGAGAAACTGAGCCAACTGTCAACGCCTTCGACAAACTCACCAAACAGGTTCATATCCCATCCCATGGCATACCCTTTTCCAGCATTTTGTCCCAAATACCTTATTTTAACATTATCGATAGTATAAGGCACCAGATCTGTTAACTTTTTGTAATATAGCTCGGTCGTAAATTTAAAGCGGCTATCTACAACCTTAAACTTATAATCGCCACCTAAAACCAGATGAATCGATTTTTGTGATTTTATGTTTTTGTTGAGTACAACAGTCGAGTTATTATTGGTGCTCTGGATTTGCTGATACTCTTTATAAAAAGGGCTTTGGTAATATATTCCAGTCGCTAATCTAAAGGTTAAATTACTGGCATTAGGCACAAATGCCAACGAAGCTCTGGGACTGATTATAAACTCATTATTAAAAGACCAATGACTGGCTCTTACACCTGCATTGAGGTATAATACATGATCTCCTGCGATGAACTGATAAGTATCTTGCAGATAGCCCGAATAACGACTTGAATGGATAGAGTTTTCTGATTTAAGATTCGAATATACACCTACAATAGTGGGTAAATTGGGCAACGAATAGCCTGCCGAATCTCGTACTGTCCATTCTTTTATGCCATCCGTTATTTTTTCTTGTTGCAATGTTACGCCCCATCTTAGCTTGTGTGTACCAAAACGAAATGCACCTGTGTTACTTATATTATTAACATCTGCATTTAACTTATTGCGAGCATGCTCAAGATACGATCCGACCCCCAACAGATTACCATTGTCGTCGCCAACCTGACCATCCAAACCTGCATTGGTCAATCGATATTCGCCTGCAATATCATAACGCTCAAATTCTCTGGACGAGAAAGCCGATCCCGTAAATCCAAGTTCTAGATTTTCTGATAGCTTACCATTCACAGACAAGGCTCCAAAATAGGTGGTAAAACGATCGTGTTCCCATCCATCAAAATAGACCATAAAGCTTCGAGCCTGTGTTGATGTTCCAAATTGTGTTTGTCTTGATTGAGGTGTAAATTTGAAAATACTACTTGATATATTTCCTAAGAAATTGACTTCCCATTTGGGCGACAAACCGAGTGTCATATGGGTTTGAGCATCAACAAAAGCAGGGGCATACTCTGCTTGGGTATCGGTTGTACCCAACAACGAGCCTGTTGTTTTGTATCGAATACCCGTGATCTGCGAAAATCGTTTTGCAGCACTACCTACATAGGCACTACCTCCTAATAAGCTCCCTGCAACAGATACCTCGAATGTTTTAGGCTTTTTGTATAGTATGTCTAATACCGAAGACATTTTATCTCCATAAGATGCTTCATACCCTCCTGTCGAGAACTTGACAGATTCGGTCATATTGGGGTTGATAAAGCTCAAACCCTCTTGCTGTCCGGATCTTATCAACAAAGGCCTATACACTTCTATACCATTTACGTAAACTATATTTTCGTCATAATTGCCTCCTCTTACTGAATACTGATTACTCAATTCATTGGTAGAGCTTACCCCTGCTTGGGTAGACAAAAGAGATTCTATACTTCCTCCCGATACGTCTGTTAATAAATTGGTATTGCCTATTTCTATTTTAGAGATTGTATTGGTCTGTGCTTGCGAACCCGTAACCACTATTTCGCCTAAACTAACTTCTCGAAGCATCACATTGATGATCCGATTGGCTGTAGCTGATATAGTTCGTTGTGTTTTTTGGTATCCAATGATCGAATATTCTATGGTTACCGAATCTTGTGAAGGTATAGCAATCTGATATTTACCCTCTTTATTTGTATAATCAGCCGTAACAGACCCTTTTACTGATACACGGACAAAATCGACTGGTAGATTCTCGAAATTGCTTACTACCCCACTTATTTTAACCCCCTGTGCATGCAAAGAGACTGTGAACGTAAGAAATAGATATATATATAATAGATACTTGATCATAAGAAAATGAAAGATGATATTGCAAATAAAATCTACTCGCTAATAATACAAATCTGAAAATACAAAGGTAATTTTATATTTCAAAAAATATAAGGCTGGTATAATTATCCTCGTTCTATTTTTTAATATTAAATCATCTATACTTTATTCAAAGATTAGCAGAAAAAATAATTTTTATAAAATTAACACTCTTAAACTTCTAAAATCTATGATTTTTACTTAACTTTGTTAATCTATATGAAAAAACAAATTTGTAACCTATTCGTTTTACTTTTAGCCTCTCTCATATTTTTGGTAGGAGCTGGAGTTACCATATTCGATTTGTGTTGCTCTAATTGCGTTAGCAATGTTTTTTCGATGAATGCGTACGAGGTTGATTGCAACATTGTAGATAATGCGGGTGCAAAAAATAAATCGTGCTGTTCAGATCCTACAAAATTAGCACAAGATCATGTTACAGAGCTATCACACTGCACAAACGAGCATGAGGGCAATTGTTGCGAAGTAAAACGAATATCAGTAGATATTGACTCCAGAATGCAACAGTTTGATTTAAGTAATTCCACAACTCTTGACTTCTTGTATTGTTATTGTTGTAGTCTCTCTTATGCTGCAGCAAGTGCATATAACTCTTCTTTGTCTATAGACAAAAAAATAACACCTATCCCACCTCGAGACTACCTATCTCTCATTCAGGTACTTATCATTTGATATACATTTAAAAATACATGTTTTCACGCAGATTTCATTAATTTGTGTGGTTACGTTACATTGTTTTAAAATATATCAAAATAAAAGTACATCAAATGAATAAATTAAAATTTATACTACTATTAGTATGTATCCCTTTTGTGGCATTTTCGGCCGAAAAACTAAAAGGGCATATATATGCATCTGATAATTCGCCAGTAATTGGTGCTCAGATAGTTTGGGAAAATAAAACGAATGGTGTGGTTAGCGATGAAAATGGCTATTTCGAAATAGATGGTGTCGAAGGCAAAGATCACATGCTACAAGTCAATTATATTGGATACGAAACCATGGTTGTTCATATTGATGATTTTAAAAATTCTCGAAAAATTAAACTCAAAGAAAATACAGAGTTAGGAGAAGTTATTATTACTAAATCCGCTCCAGGACGTATAAACTCCCGCACTGATGTTTTGAAAACCGAAAAAATGGGAGTAAGAGAGTTAAGCCGTGCTGCATGCTGTAATTTGGCAGAAAGTTTTGAGACCAATCCATCAGTTGATGTTGCTTTTAGTGATGCTGTAACAGGAGCAAAGCAAGTTCAAATGCTAGGAATATCAGGTAATTATGTACAGATGTTGACTGAAAACTATCCAAACCTACGAGGGGCAGCTAAAGTTTATGGACTTGATTATATACCTGGTCCTTGGATGGAGGGTGTACAAATATCGAAAGGTGCTGCTTCCGTAAAAAACGGATACGAATCGATTTCGGGACAAGTAAATGTAGACTACAAAAAGCCACCTATGGCAGACCCTCTGAGCCTCAACTTGTTTATGAGTGATGCCAGCAGAATAGAAGGAAATGCTGATGCTGCTATTCTATTTAACGAAAAATTGTCTACTGGAATATTTGCACATTACTCAAACGAGAAAAAAGAACATGATGGCAATAACGATTCGTTTCTTGATATGCCTAAAAAACATCAAATCAATTTGATGAATAGGTGGCACTATCAAACAGACAAATTAATTTCTCAAACTGGGGTTAAGTTTGTAAACGATGAACGCATCAGTGGGCAAACTCAGCATACGATGACTCAAAATCAGCAGTACGTACCTTATCAAATTAAAAACTATACCAATAGAGGTGAATTTTTTTCTAAAAATGGTTTCATCTTAGACCCTCTAACCAATAAAAGTGTGGCGTTGATTGTAGCAGGTTCGTACCACGATCAGAAATCGACATATGCTACCAACAAGTACAATTTGTACCAAAGCAATGTAAATGCTTCGTTGATGTATGAGAACGATTTTTCGCCAATGCACAAGTTGAGTACTGGTTTAAGCTACAATTGGGACAATTACACTCAATCGATGTACCTGCCTCAAGTGGAATCTAACAGTCAACCTGATAACGAATCTGTTACAGGTGCATATGCTCAATATACATTTAGTTTAGATAACAAATTAACTATTCTCGCAGGACTTCGTGCCGATTATAGTTCATTATATGATTTCTTTGTTACACCACGTCTACATATCAAGTATGATATCTCCTCAATGGCTCACATCAGGCTGTCGGCAGGTAAAGGTTATCGGTCTGTATTTGTAATGCCTGAGAACAGTTATTTACTCGCCAGCAGCAGAACGTTAAAGTTGGCTGACAACTTGCAACAAGAAAGTGCTTGGAATTATGGTCTTAGTAGTACATTCCACATACCCATTGCAGGTGAAGAATTAGCCCTTTCGGCAGAGTGGTTTTACACGGATTTTTCGAAGCAAGTAGTGGTAGATATGGACTCTGATCCACATGCTATTAGTTTTTATAATCTCAACGGAAAATCTCGTTCAAGCGTATTTCAGATAGAAGCATCTTATCCCCTATTCAAAGGCTTTAATATGCTAGGATCGTACCGTTGGATGGATACCAAGATAAATTATGGTGGTATAGAGATGTCAAAACCATTAACAAGCAGATATAAAGCCTTAATTACAGCATCGTACGAAACGCCAATGCGTATCTGGCAATTTGACTTTACCACTCAGTTTAATGGTGGTGGCAGAATGCCTACACCCGATCCTGACAAACCATTATGGAATAAAAATTTTGATTCGTTTATTGTAATGAATGCACAGGTTACCAAATTTTTCCGTAATTGGAGTGTATATGTAGGCGGAGAAAATTTAGCTAACTTTAAACAAAAAAATCCAATTATATCCGCCGAAAATCCGTATAACTCAGATTTTGATGCTACTATGGTATGGGGACCTACACAAGGACGTAAGTTTTATGTAGGGTTTAGGTATAATATTCCTCAATAATTTTAATAATAAAGGATATGAAAACAAAGATTTTTTTACTAATTGCTATTCTTTTTACCACCTTTAATGTGTGTGCTCAAGACAAAAAAGCAAAGAAGAAGAATAAAGAGGAAGTTGTATTTGATGTATCGATGACTTGTGGTAAATGCAAGAAAAAAATAGAGAAAAATATTGCATTTGAAAAAGGTGTAACCGACTTGAAAGTTGATTTGCCAAGCAAAACCGTTATGCTAGAGTACAACTCGTCGAAAACGAGTGTCGAAAACTTACGAAAAGCTTTTGAGGAATTAGGCTATGAAGCCAATGTACACCCCCAAGAGCTTATAAAAGAATAACTTTATCGGTTATCTATATTTAAAAGAATAGTTTTGTATTATTTTTTTAATATATTTGTCTTCCTTAAAAAAAAACAAAGATGAAAATGAACAAACTATTCTTAATGCTAACCGTATTCTTCGTATCTATTGGCTTATCAGGCTGTGGCAGTGATGATGAAAATTCACCAGAAAGTCCGATAGCAGCAATTGCTGGTACATATGTAGGCAAGTTGAACTTATTCCCTCTAGCTGGTGGTGTAGATGAGCACTATGATGCTGAAATTATTGTAACCGT
The DNA here is from genome assembly GCA_039799165.1 of Bacteroidota bacterium. Taxonomy (GTDB): domain Bacteria; phylum Bacteroidota; class Bacteroidia; order Bacteroidales; family Dysgonomonadaceae; genus Dysgonomonas_A. The sequence goes on along the minus strand of JBDLTH010000157.1, from coordinate 704 downwards.
AGTAGGTGATGGCAATGTGAAGTTTGAAGCTAAGGCAAATAAGCTATATTCAGGCATGACATCAAAAGTAATTACTGTGGCAGTAGCTGGCAATGGTTTATATGGCAATACTGTGCAAGGTTCAGTACTTTATACCGCATCCTCTAAGTCAATACAGTTAATAACAAATAAAACAAGTGGTACGGATATAAAAGTTACTTTTCAAGGGACAAAAAAATAAGATTATCTCTATTTATAGTTTTACATAGTCGTCCCTTAACAACGGCTTAATTGACATATATCCAATATATTATCTTGTAAAATACTTGTATAAATCTGCAAGAATATGTATCTTTAGGTATCATTTCTTGCAGATTTATCATGTTGACACCAAGTAAAACAGATTCTCAGAAGAGTTTATTCTTCTCATTGGAAGATAGTTTAAATCAAAAACATCCCTTGTATATTTTAGCCAATAAGGTAGATTGGACAATATTCGAGAGAGCCTTTTCCCCTCTTTATTGCCCTAATACAGGTTGTCCAGCCAAACCCATTCGTCTGATGGTTGGCTTGCTAATACTCAAACATGTGCGTAATCTATCCCATGAGAGTATCGTAGAACAATGGGCAGAAAACACTTACTACCAATACTTCTGTGGACAAAAAGACTTTGTGGCTCATCCACCTTGTGCCTCGAGTGATTTGGTGCACTTTCGTCATCGCAT
>JBDLTH010000156.1:0-6436 GCA_039799165.1 Bacteroidota bacterium | reverse complement strand
CCCCAAACCCCAAACCCCAACACGTCAACATCAACATAAGCAAATGGGGGACCGGGTTAATTTTTGGAGGTTATTTGAATTGTATTTGAATTTTTAAATGGCGCGAAAATGTGTTTGTTTATTTCGAGTGGGCGGGGTGATGCCAGTTTGACTATACATTAATTATAATATGAAATTAAAAGGAAGAGTTAGGAGAAAGAGGGCATATGGTAGTAATGATAAAGTGATTGAGGTTGAGTGCGAGTTTGGATTTTTAAATTTAACTAAAATGTGGTTGTTTATTAAATCGTTTTTTTAATTAGTCTTATATATTAAATTTCGTATAAATATTATTTTTTATTATTATTATAATATAAAAAAATAAATAAATGATTGATCAAGTGCAGGCGGAATAGCCACCGGCTAATCCACAAATTCAGCCACTTGGTGATCTTGATCCAAATAATCCTTTTGGTTATAGAGCTTCTGAATAGTATAGGACAATTTTAAGAGTTGCCAATTTTTAGCGAGCTGCTGCTGATATTGCTCGTTATTTGGGTGATCATATGGATTAGTAGAAGTTTTCTACCTTTTTGAATGATTGGACTGCAGAGGGGCGTGTTAGACGTGGTCGTCGGGTTGGGTTTGCTGAGAGACGTGATGCTTATGGATAGGGTGTAATTGAATAGGAATAGCCTGGTGCTAGGTTCATACATTATGGCTAGTTAGAAGAGGGTGACCTTACTGATAATGACTATGATGAATTGTATGGACGACAACAAAATATGCTTGGTAGACGTCAAGTTACTGAAGATGCAAGAATGGATGGTAGATATTTGTAGGTTGATGGTGTTGGTGTTACTGATCCATTGATATATCAAAAATACAGAGAAGGCGCGCAATTACCTAGAGATTAGAGGACTTTTGAACACAACAGAGCTCAGTCTTTATTGTTTGGTGGTGCTTAGATATATAATCCAGGAATTCCTCCGATTTAGGATTCGAAGATAATGAGTGATTAGTATAAATCTGTTATTAATGGTATACAACAAGTTCTTGGTACACGTACAAATCCTGAATATTGGAATGGTCTTACGGTTGCAAAAACTGCTGAATGGGATACGTGGATAAATTATGTTGTTGCTTACCTCAAGGATTATGAAGAATATAATAAAGAACAAGTACCTATTGGTGGTGGTGGTATGGTTAACTCTGCTCAAATGGCGTTTGGTAGTTTCATATAGCCAGCGTTTCATACCATAGCTACTCTTACCGATTTTCCTGTCTCATTTTCGGCTTATTTCACTGATGGTTCTCTCAATCTTGGTGATGATTATATTAGTTTTTCAATGATATTTACTGCTCCTCCTTTAATTAGAGATCATTTATTAGCGCGTCCAGGTCATCAAGATGGTGACTAGGTTCGTAATGCGTGGACCGCAACGCTTAAAGGATTGTTTACCAGTATATTACCTTCTCTTAAAAGAATTCCTGAAATGGTTAACGTAGATGGGGTGTGGCATTTGCTTATTAGGGTTAGAAAATTTACTGGTAATCTTACACAGGTTAAATTTAAATGGGCTTCTAAATTTGGAATTTTTGATTCTATATACAAAATATTTGGTCATTCCAAAAAAACTTATATTCCTGGTAAGCTGAATGCAGATTAGTATCTCATCGCGGTTTCTAATTATTTGCGTCAAGAGACTCGTGAATCTATAATGTCATCAATACCGAACGGTATGCAATATGTTGGATTTACATTTAATTCTGGTTCTCAAGATTTATTGGCTAGATTTAGAAATTACTTGAATTGTTCTGTTTTTAGAGTTAACAATGAGGGTTTGTTAGGTGAAGCTGTGCGATATATTAGGTATAAATATTCTTTGGCCAAGTGGTACTTCGGTAAAAAAATATCCTTATAGACATTGGCTCAGGATAGGCTCAAGTAGTATTTGAAATAGGATGAAAAGGAATTGGGAGGGGTTTTGGATTTCTTTGGTACTGATTTGAAGGTTAATTAGAATAAGTTTGGTTAAATAAATTTTTTAAATAACTATCTTGTGTAAAATATATTATAATATTATTTAAAAAAAAATGAGAGACGCTGCAGAAAGAAATTATTGGGGTGATACAAGTGATGTTATCAGAAGTAGAGAGAGTGGTTATGATATGGACATTTTTAATAAGAATAGAGAAAATGTGCTTGATTATAAGAATGCTGGTGAATTGGACTGGGCACATTTTTGTTGTTATCCAGACAAATTGACACCGACTAGAATGCCTTCGTTATTTCCAATCCCAAGTCATATTGTGAGGAGAAGAACTGTTAAAACTATTGATGCTCACAAGTACGATAGATTGCTCTGGGCTCCCGAATACACATTTGGAACTGGTGCTTTGATTGGTAGAAATTAGGCAATGATTAATGCTAATATTGCTGCGTATCCAAATTCAGGTGTGATGTTTGCTAATGCATTATAGTGTAATAAGATGCTTCCATCTGATATGGCTTCTTCGGCTTTTGCTGGGTCATTTGGAACTCGTTAGTCTGGTGATTGGGTTGCTGATTTTTCTTAGCCAGATGTGATTGGTACTTGCTATTCTAGTTATGTTTATGATATAACATCGCCTTTGACTGATGATATTGCGAATGGTGGGTGTAGGCTTATTGGAGCTGTCATAGATATTGAGTATCTTGGTAGGGTTGATGATATTTAGGGACTTGTCGAAATTGGTATGAATCTTAATTCTACTAATACCAAGAATGCTACTCAGGCTTTTTATGATATTGCATTTTTATCTGATGATTCTATGAATCAATCTCCTTATTATAAAAAGTATAGGGTTTCTGACGGTGTAAGAACTATTTGGTTTCCATTGGATGAATCAAGATTTGATTTTGAAGAACCTATGACAGTCATTGATAGGACTGAATTTCAACAACTATTTCCTGATACCTGGGAGAATGATATTGTTCGTGCTTCGATAATGCCGACTAAGTTGTTGGCAAGCGGTCTTTCTGGATAGAGTGGTAATCCTCCTTGGATACCTGGTACAACTAAGTAGGATAAGAATTTACATCGTCAAGAAAATGATAATCTTCATTCAAGAAATAGGATTGAATGGGCTATTAATTTTGTAGGGCTGACTCAGCCAACTCCTATTAGAATTCACATTAATTATTATTATGAAACGTGTCCTCACGAATCTTCGCTTGATAATTTTTTTCCTAAAAAGGGTCCAGTTGGTAATACGGACATTGCTGTGAAAGCTGTATAGAGTGTGGCAGCCGAATTGACCGGGTCTTCTTCAGTTAGTAAGTTTGGGGCTATGGGTAATATATTGGGTAAGGTTTCGGATTTTATTGCTCCTTATCTTGGTACAATTGGCGGTGCTATTGGTACTGCGTTTGGGGGTCCTGCTGGAGCATTGATTGGAAGCGGCGTTGGTACTGCATTGGGTAATATGAGAACTAATGGGTTTGAAAGTGGATTGAATTCTGCAATTAATACGTTGTCTTAGACATCTTTTGGGAAAACGTATGGTAAGGCTGATTTTTCTAGTAATAGACTCCCTACTGCTACTAGGAGAAATTTCCCTCAAAGTTAAAAATATTAAGTGGGCGGGGTGATGCCACTTGTTTGTATATTAAATAAAACAAAAAAAATAAAAACAAAAAAAAATAAAAATCTAATTTTATTGATTTCTTTATTAATTTAAATATTTAGTTAGTTATTAGTATTCAAAGTCTGGTAGTATTAATACATCATTGATTTCATTGTTAGCTTTGTCTAAACAAGGTTCTAGTACATAGGCCCAAGCAATCATGCTACTTATGAATGATAGATAAGTTTGAGATGATGCATTGTCAGCTACATTTCTAAACCAATATGTGAAACAACCACTCTTGCTAATGTCTTGAGTAAATTCTATTTTTTCAGCTTTTAGTTTTCTGTATATAGTGTGCAACTATTCACATTTTAGCTAGAGTCTTTTTGATTTTTCGATCATTGTGTCAACATTTTTATTGAATTTTACTATACATATTCTATTTTTTACTTGATCTATTCTTCTTTTTATGAAATTTGTATGAATGTTTCCAGGGTCTTCTGATTGGAGATGCAATGGTAGTCTTGGTTCTGTATTTGTTTTTGTAGTATTAATAAGTTTATCTCCTTCCTTTGCTAAGCTGTAGTGTATATCATCAATACATATAGTGGTTAAGTTTACTCTCAAGTCAAGCATGGCGTTATTTTGGCGTAGTTGGGTTCCGTTTCCTTCAAGTTCTGGGAAGTCTATCAATATATTGTCTTTGTATTCTTCGTATACTTTGAGGAATCTTGAAGCTGGGTCTGGTATTCTTTGGAATCCTTTACTTATTCTGTTTCCAGCCATTATACCATTCAGTGGCTAGAAGAGTGTCAGTAGACAGTTTGCTAGATGAGTTTTTCCTGAATTACTGTGTCCACAGATTGCTAGTATCATTGCTTTTTGGTAGTTTGGATTAAATACTTTTGTGAAGAATTCAGGTAGTTTGTTTAAGGTGTTAGTTGAATCTTCTTCTTCCTTTGGTATAACGTGGTCAATTACATGGTATGATAGTTTGTGTGCACAATATATATAGTTTTTAATTGCTATTGTGAATTGAATCAGAAGATCTAGTGCTTGGTATCTTGAGTAATGTCCTATCATTTGAGATGTTTTCATGATTAGTTCTCCATAGTCATCAATGTTTCTTTCAAAGCAATTTGTGAATACAAAAAAGTTCCAAAATAGATTTAATTCTGAGGCAATTTCAGTAGGATCTTTCATTGTCATTATGTCCCCAAATTCTCCCATTATTGCTTGTTCTTCGATGTTATATTGTTCTGATGTCACGTCTTCTGGTAATGGTGTACTTGAGAAACATATTCTTGAGTCTGTTGTGAATGGATGTTCTGTTAGTGCGTGACGCATGTATTCGATAAGCATAAAGTATTGTTCATTTGCGAATGTGTCTTTTGCTTCCGTGCATAATTTGGATTTTATTTTCATAAGTACTGAAAGTATATGTGTTTTGAAAATTGTTGCTTTGAATACTATTTGTTCAAATTCGTTAACGATGCTGCTAACGTCATGGAGACATTTTCCGATTAATTCAAATTTCTGATCGTAGTTATGACTGATACCAAATACTTCTTTGTTTGTTTTTTCTCTTCTACAAGTAATGTCAATGTGTTCAGTTCCGATTTCGCTTTGAACTTGTTCTACTACAGTTTTATTGCCTTCAAAGAATGTACCGATAAAACTCACGTTTTGTTGTCCTTGGTTTAGTAGCAGATGGAAGTATATCAAGTGGACTGTACATGTTATTGGTTTTGTTCTTTTTGAACGATCCCATAAACTTAATATGTAATTTAGTTTTTCGTGTGGTTTGTATTTTATTCCTGCTCTGCTTTCTTTTTCATGAGTCCATGGGGATTTAATGTTTCTTATGATAGAAATAACTCTTTTCATATTTGGAGTCCCTATTACTTTAAAGGAATCGTTGTCACGGTCGTCAATGTCTGTCCAGTTTTCTCCCGTTATGCTCTATGAGTAAAAGTTTAGTATACATATGCCTTTAGAAAGTTCTTTTTCTGAAGATTTGTAAACAATAAAGAAGAGTGGTGCTGTTTTTTGGGTTCCGCTAAAGTATTTGGCTAATTCTGTTTGTGCTTGTTCTACTTCTGATTTACTGAATGTTTTACATTTTATCCAGCATTCGACTGCGTGCACTCTTGCGTTGTGCATGGCGTTTTTAAGTTTTTCGCTTTCACGTTCCATGAACGAGCGTGCTTTTCTTGTTATTTCGTCAGCCCATGATTCGGTTGAACGTCCTTGGATTCGTTTATCAACCATTAGGTGTGGGTATAGTATTTCTGATGTCCATGTCATTGATTTGCGGTTTACTGTTACCCCCATTGATTCGAATCCAGGCAGTGGTGTGCTTGGTAGTTGATTTGATTCGAATGTTTCTTTGCTTTCGTTGAATTTGTTTCTTATGTTTGCATGCCTTGCTAATGTTGATGGAGACATCAAGTCTGATAGACTAGAAGAAGAAGAAGATATTGATTTTTTTTTAGGTTCTTTAAGACTTACTATCTCAACTGTTGATAGTGATCCATCTTCAATTGTGATGTCGTATGATAGCGAGCTGTGCAAGTGGTTGCTGAGTAATTCAGCGTGTGCATTTAGCTTTACCTGAGCTTCTAGTTTGTCGTTCTTAAGCCTTTTTAAATCTTTCGTGATTCTTGGTGAGTACATTTCAGATATGTTTGATATATCTCGTCTTTGTACTGTTGGTAGGCGTTTTCCGAGTAAAGTAATTTTACTGTTTTTTGATTGGCTGTTTGAGCTTTCGAATTCCATTTTTTAGGATAATTATTCAGGAAATCGGTTGTTTTTATAGGAATTTGTAGTGCAATCTTTATTT
>JBDLTH010000155.1:0-6657 GCA_039799165.1 Bacteroidota bacterium | reverse complement strand
TTCAAACTATCTTCTAATGAGAAGAACAAACTCTTCTGAGAATCTGTTTTACTTAGTTTCAACATAATAAATCTGCAAGAATATATATCAATTAGTCTTTTTATCCAGAGATTCAAATTCTGAGTTTTTACTAAGAAACTCTGGAACAAGATTTTTCATAGAAGCAACCATTTTGTATCTGTCTTCTTCTTGTGCATAACTAATAATTTGTTGTATAGAAGAAGCAACTTCATCAAACACATATTCTCTCACTTTGGCAACCATAACTTTTTTGTGAGAGGTAGGTATAGATATTTCGGAGTTGCTCAATAGTTCTTCATATAACTTCTCTCCAGAACGTAAGCCTGAAAATTCAATATCAATATCTTCGTAAGGAATCAACCCTGCTAATTCTATCATTCTGACAGCTAGATCAAGTATTTTGACCGATTCTCCCATGTCAAAAACATAGATATGCCCAGACTTTCCAATTATAGAAGCTTCAAGTACCAAGCGACAAGCTTCGGGTATTGTCATAAAATAACGTGTAATATCAGGATGTGTAACTGTTATTGGTCCTCCCCCCTCTATTTGCTTTCTGAACAAAGGTATAACTGACCCATTACTACCCAATACGTTACCAAAACGTGTCGTAACAAATTTTGTTTTAGATGTATTCTTATTTGCATCTATAGCACTACTCTGTACATAAATTTCGGCTATTCTTTTTGAAGCTCCCATTATATTAGTAGGGTTAACAGCCTTGTCGGTAGATATCATGACAAACATTTCTACTGAATGCTGTATCGATAAATCGACCAAATTTTTAGATCCTAATACGTTTGTTATAATTGCTTCACTCGGATCTTTTTCCATCATAGGCACATGCTTATAAGCTGCTGCATGATATACTATATGTGGTTTATAGGTTTTGAATACATTCGAAATCCTATTTATATTACAAATATTACCCATCACTGATATAAGCTTCAAGTTTGGATATTTTTTATCCATTTCTATATTCAACTCATTCAATGGAGTTTCTGCCTGATCGAAACAAATAATAGATTGAGGTTCGAATGTAGCCAATTGTCTTACAATTTCACTTCCTATAGAGCCTGCTGCACCTGTTACTAAAATAGTCTTACCTTTTACATTATCACCTATAACATCAAGGCTTATATTTATTTCTTCACGACCTAATAGATCTTCTATCTGTATAGGGCGTATCTGATTCATAGCATCAGATAATTGAGATACACTATTTATATTCTTTTGTTGAGAAACACATACATGTACCCCCATTCCTATTAAGACTTCTACGAAAGATATATCTGCTTTAATCGTTTTATCATCAATAAATAATACTCCTGCAATATTATATTTTAACAAGTCCTTCGGATTATCTACATATAGTATGGGTAGATTGGTCTGATTTTTAAATTTGGTATTAGCTCTATGCTCTATAAAGCCTTTAATCTGATATTTACGCCCACTTACTGACATTTGTGATAAAGCCAAACTCTCTTCATTTACACCCCATATCAAAACAGGTATAGGTGGATGAGAACCAAACGATTGAACCAATCGTTGATAGCTATACACAACTATTATACGAAAACCATACAAAGCCACCAATGACACCAAAAACACTGTACTGGAATAAGCAACCGCAACGCTTCCTGATGGACCAATTATTTTATAGAAGAAAAAGAAAACAAAAGAATCGGCAAGTAATAATGACAAAAGAATTCGTTGTAATTCATGGATAGTCGAGTACCTAATAATTCCCTTATAGGTCTTAAACACCAAAAAGAACAGTAAGTTAAAGAACAATGTTACGCCTAAAAAAACATCCAATTCAGGATGATTCTGGACTTTCAAATTCTTGTAGATTTGCAAGGAAATAGAGTATGATATAATCGTGGAAACAAATATGATTAAAATATCTATTGTCAGCACAGCCCACCTACTCAAAACTCTATTTTCGAGAAATGATTTAAATATTTTTCGTATAACTCTCATAACCGTATTCAAAGTAAATATTGATACAACTCTCTATTTAAAAAAATATCTCAAAATATATAATCTCCTCATTGTATTAAACAACAATTAACCCAATATTTCTTTTATAACATCGACAACTCTCAACAAATCTTGATTTGTTAGAATGGAACCTGATGGTAAGCATAACCCATTATTAAACAACGACTCGGATGTACCATCACCATAAAATGGGCAACCTGCAAATATAGGCTGCATATGCATAGGTTTCCATAATGGACGAGACTCAATATTTGCTCTCTCTAAAGCCAATCTAAGATTTTCTCTTGTTTTCCCTCCCGTTTTCTCTGGATCTACTAAGATAGAAGTCAACCAATAATTAGAATAGAAATTATCATTCGGTTCTGTCTGAAAACTGATGCCTTTGATATGAGATAGGTGATTCCGATAAAACTCATTATTTGATCTTCTTGCTGTTACTCTCTCTGGCAGAACTAACATTTGTCCTCTACCAATACCAGCTACAACATTGCTCATTCGGTAGTTATAGCCAATATGTGTATGCTGATAATGTGGTGCATTATCCCTTGCTTGAGTTGCTAAAAAACGTGATTTAATCACATATTCTTTATTTTTAGATACCAAGGCTCCTCCTCCAGAGGTTGTAATTATTTTATTACCATTGAAGGATAAAGCAGCTATATCTCCTAATGTACCACAATTAACCCCTTTATAAATAGAGCCTAAAGCTTCGGCAGCATCTTCCAGAACAGGTATATTATATTTTTTCGAAATAGCTGAAATTTCATCCATCTTAGCAGGCATTCCATACAAATGAACTGGTATAATTGCCTTTGGGGTTTTACCTTTGGATATACGATCTTGTATCGCTCTTTCTAAGAACTCAGGGGACATATTCCATGTATCCTTCTCGCTATCAATAAAAATAGGGGTAGCCCCTAAGTAGGTAATGGGATTTGCCGATGCCGAAAAAGTAAAACTTTGGCATAAAACTTCATCACCTGCTCCTACACCTAGTAATATCAAACCCAAATGCAATGCAGCTGTTCCAGCACTTAGAGCTGCAACATAGCTATTATTACCCAAGAACCTCTCAATATCATTTTCAAAACCATCAACATTAGGACCCATCGGTACAACCCAATTGGTATCGAATGCTTCTTTTATAAAATCTTGCTCTTTCCCCCCCATGTGTGCAAGAGAAAGCCATATACGATTGTTATTCATTGTTCTCAATATATTTTTTAATTTTACAGGGAACACCCACTGCCAACACATTGTCAGGGATATCTTGTGTTATAACAGTACCTGCCCCTATCACACTCCATTTTCCAATTTTCACACCTTGTATAATTATTGTTCCAGCTCCAATAAAAGTACCCTCTCCTATCTCAACATTCCCGCAAATTGTAGAACCTGGTGCAATGTGTACAAAGTCATGCACTACGCAATCATGATCAATAGTAGCTCCTGTATTAATTATAACATGCTCTCCGATAGTTGCTGATGCTTGTATGATTACACCTTGCATTACAACACTCCCCAGACCTATTACTACTGTAGAGGAGATAGTAGCAGTATTGGATAAAGCCGAAATGTAGGAAACATCAATCAATTTGTCTTTGACTTTTTTTCTTATACTATTATTTCCAATGCTTATGATAAGAGGAGATTTGACCAAATCATGCACCACAGGAATATCTAATAACGAATCAATTTCTAAATTGTCGTCAAATATTTCAACCACAAATGTATTATTTGATTTTAAAATATCAGATATAACCTTAGCATGACCACCTGCCCCATATAAATATGCACTATCCATATTATTTAGTACCTTCAAATTTTTCCATTGTTACGCTCGAATATGAAGTAATCCCGTCAGATTTAAAAACTTTAAGTATAGTCATTAATAGAATTCTAATATCCAAAGTAAATGAAATATGATTTACATACCATACATCGTACTCAAATTTTTGTTGCCACGATATTGCATTCCTTCCATTTATCTGAGCCCATCCTGTTATGCCTGGGCAAACATTGTGTCTCTTAGCCTGTTCATTGTTGTATAGTGGTAGGTATTCGACCAATAGGGGACGTGGTCCAACAAGGCTCATATCACCTTTGATAACATTCAACAATTGCGGTACTTCATCTAATGATGTTTTACGAATAAAACGACCTATAGAGGTTAAACGCTCGGCATCAGACAAAAGTTGTCCATCCATCCCCTTTTTATCGTTCATTGTCTTATATTTAATGACTTTAAATATTTTCCCATTCTTCCCTGGTCGTGCTTGTAAAAAGAATGCTTTGCCATTATTGGCAAACATCAAGAACAGAGTTACAAGCAAAAAAATTGGCAATAAACAGATAAAACCTAGCAACGATAGGCTAAAATCCAACAATCTTTTGATATATGATTTATACATGAGTGCTAATTTTTGCTAGTTTCCCTAGGTATTCATTGGCTAAAATGTCTCTATCAAAATATTTCTGAGCATATAAATATCCATTTTTGCCTTGAACTTGAAGAAGGTGGGGATTATTTATATATAATCTAATTTTGGCTGCAAAGTCTTGAGGGTTTTCTGGTTCGACAAAAGCACCAGCATCGGCTTGCTCTAACAACTCTCTAGATACACCATCAATAGCCATCAATATTGGTTTTTTACAAGCCATATAATCAAAGGTCTTGTTTGAGTATATCGTTTTGAATGTGTCTACGTTTTTCAAAACAGAGGTGCCCATATCTGAGGCTAGGATATATTTAAATACCTCTTTTTTGGGAACAGCATCAAGAAACAGAACATTTGTACATTCCATATTTGTAGCCATTTGTATAAGTTTTTTCTTTTCCATTCCTTGCCCAATTAATAGAAATAATGCATTCGTGTCTTCAACTAACTTGGCTGCATATAATATTTGCTCTAAATGATTGGCAACCCCATGAGCTCCTACGTAAGTTATTACAAATTTATCTTCAAAGCCCTGCTCCTTTCTAAAGCCAGTGGCATCAAAAGTCTCTAATAATTCTCCAGACAATGAAAAATCGGCTGCATTGGGTATAAATATTACCTTATCTTGTGGAACATTCTTTTCTTTGATCAATTTATCCCTAAAAGCTGGAGTCAATACATTTATCAAAGAAGCCTTTTTGTACATAAACTTCTCAAAGCGATATGCCATTTTTATGAGTAAATTACTTTTTAAAACACCCGCATCAATTGCGGACTCAGGCCATAAATCTCGTACTTCAAACACAAATGGGAGTCGCTTTATTTTAGATAGTACATATGCTGTTATCCCTACAAATAAAGGAGGTGAGGTAACTAGTATTAAATCAAAATTACCTTTTACGTTAAATAATCCAGCCCATAACGAAGAGAATACAAACGAAAAATATCCCCATAAACGACCTATAAAATTAGCATTATGGTTTTCTGATACATAACATCTCCAAACAGAGACATCACCTTGCTTGCGAAATGTTGTGAACACACCTTTATACTCCTCTCTTTTTTCACTCCCGGCATAATGCATAGTACCAGCTAAGACAGTAACTTCATGCCCCTGTTCAGTCCACATACGAGTCATTTCATTGAACCTAGAGCCACCTGAGTCATTATCCTCAAGATAAAATTGATGTATAAGAAGTATTTTCATGTTATTTTAATTATTGAATTGATTGTATTTGAAACAGACTCAATTTCTATTTGGCTGATTGGTATTCTATGACCATAATAAGATGAATAATACGCTTCAGTGATACTCGTTTTGTGATCTTCTAAGGATGTGATAGATACTGTATGTTCTTTGGGTAAATGCCACAATTGACTCATTGTTAATTTATTCGGTAGATTGTAGATGGAGTCTTCAATATGCCATCTATTTTCAGATTTATACTTTCTCACTATTCGTTGATGCATAATTGATTTAGATAACTGCCTAAAACAAGATATACGTCCAGTAAACTCGTAAAATTTATCTGTTTCTTTAATTGTTGCAGCTAATGCCTGAGACCAGTAATACCATATAAATCGATTTCCTTTCAGCATTTGATTGTGATGTTCTATTATAACCGTGTTATGAGAAGAAGTTCCCATAAAATAGTTCAAATTATCTTCGCTTGTGTTATATTTATAGGTTCCTCCATCAAGTAAAATATTTTGTCCCTTATACCAAATATCAATATGTAAATTATCTGCATGTGCTGGTCGATCTTTGTACTTTCCACAGCGTATAAATGTCAAAGTATCTTCTTCTCTAATTAAATAATATCCCCCATCATCAAAACAGATACTGCCATATTTCTTAGACAAAGGCTTATATGCCCTCTCTATTGCTGATGAACCATACCAAGGTGTATCCTCAAAATGCTCTTTGTATAAGGACTTGTTTGTCAGCAGAACATGTAGAGCATCTAATTGGGGTCGATAGTCTCGATAATCATTACTTGATAATTTGAAAAATAGAGCCCCATCATTAGATCCGTAATTAGGTAAAAAACCATTCGTTTCTTCTTGGCATTGATACAAGAAATTTAATGACGAATAAGCCTTATCGTATACAGTTGTTTTAAAATAGTCTTTGTTTAGATCCGATATTTGAATGGCCCAAGTTAATAATTGTATAACTACTCGATGATAATTC
>JBDLTH010000154.1:0-5633 GCA_039799165.1 Bacteroidota bacterium | reverse complement strand
TAAGGGAATTACGGGCGATAGTATCAACGTACTACTTGCAGCAGCGGCTTTTAACTTCAAAAGGAGGATGAACATCTACAAAAAGATACTTGCCCATATTATTGAAATAATACAGGAAAGTATGTTTTATAAATTATATCCTAGTTCGACTTATTAAGGGACGACTAGTTCGACTTGCTAGGGGGCGACAAAATAGTATAAATAAAGGCTCTGAAAATTATTCAGAGCCTTTATTTATACTATCAAAATCTATCTTTATAGTTTTTTCAAACCTTTCGTGTTAGTTCCATTGTTAGGAAACAGGCTGATCGCATAGCCTCCGCCAGGGGCACACAACTGAGATAGTTTAGACTTGCTATTTACTATAACTTTACGAATTGTGTATGCTTGTGTGTTTGTTTTATAATTAGCACCTTTGGCATCACTATAAATTGTTGCAACATATTCTTTGTTAGCATCAAGGAAATCGAAAGTTATATTCGATGTATATCCATTCTCGTCTACTGTACATCCAACAAACCAATTATTCGAAGCTTTAGCTTTACGAGCCATTGTTATATAATCACCAGGTTCGGCTTCCAAAATTTTTGTTTCATCCCAGTCGATAGCAACATCTTTAATAAATTGGAAAGCATCCATAAACTTTTCGTATGTTTCGGGTAGGTCAGCAGCCATTTGTAGCGGACTATACATGGTTACATATAAAGCTAATTGCCGTGCAATAGTACTATTTACATGCGAATGATTGTCCGGGTTATAGGCACTTACATCCATTTGGAATATCCCTGGAGTATAATCCATCGGTCCACCAATCAAACGAGTAAACGGAAGTATTGTTGTATGGTAAGGTTTGTTTCCACCAAAAGCTTCGTATTCAGTTCCACGAGCCGATTCATTACCTATTAGGTTAGGATAAGTACGAGACAATCCTGTTGGACGAACAGCTTCGTGAGCATTTACCATGATTTTATAATCGGCGGCTTTTTCTATAGCATACAAATAGTGATTGTTTAGCCATTGTCCATAATGATGCTCGCCACGAGGAATCATATTACCAACGTATCCACTTTTTACCGAATTGTAATTGTTGTCAACCATAAATTGGTATGCTTGATCCATATGTCGCTCGTAGTTACGTATCGATCCAGATGTTTCGTGGTGCATCATCAATTTTACACCTTTACTTTTTGCATAATCACGCAATTCAGTTACATTAAAGTCTGGATAAGGTGTAACAAAATCAAATACATAATCTTTCGATTTACCAAACCAATCTTCCCAACCTACATTCCAGCCCTCTACCAATACCTGATCGAAGCCATGTTTAGCTGCAAAGTCAATATATTGTTTTACCTTAGTTGTATTAGCCGCATGTTTTCCGTTTGGTTTTGTTTTAGCAAAATCAGTTTCACCCAATTTTACACTAGGCAATTCGTCAGTATATGCCCAAGAGCTTTTGCCTGTAATCATTTCCCACCATACACCAATGTATTTTACAGGTTTAATCCACGACACATCTTTTATTTTAGAAGGTTCGTTCAAGTTCAATGTTAAGGTTGACAATAAAATATCACGTGCATCATCACTAACAATAACTGTACGCCAAGGTGATTGGTTTGGAGCTTGTATATATCCTTTTTTGCCTTCAGCATCAGGAGTTAGCCATGATTCAAAGATCATGTTTTTATCATCGAGGTTAAGGTGCATACACGAATAGTCGACCAATGCAGCCTCGTGTAAGTTAATGTACAAGCCGTTATCAGATTTCATCATCAATGCCGTTTGTACACCTGTTGTAGAGAATGTTTTTTGAGACGTATTTGGTGTAATTGCTTTTTCCATATGACCCCTAATCTCAGAAAGTTTAGATTCAGTATAGTCATATTCTTGTGTGTCGTAATCGCCTGGAATCCAAAATGTTCTGTGGTCTCCTGCCATTGCAAATTGAGATCTTTCTTCTTTGATTACAAAATACACCAGATTTTTTTGTTGTGGAAACTCGTAACGGAAGCCTAGTCCGTCGTTGAATAGACGAAAGCGAATAACCATTTGTCTATCCGTATTCTTTTGATCTAATGTTACAGCCAATTCGTTGTAATTGTTTCTGATGTTCTTATACTCACCCCACACAGGTTGCCAAGTTTCATCGAACGAGGTTGTGTTGGTGTTAAGAACTGAAAAACCATTATACAATGAAGTCTTAGGATCAAATGTAGGATCACCTTCACCCTGTTTAGGCGAAAAATTATCAAAACTAGATGAGCCATCCTCTTTGAATAGCTCTAATCCTAATTTACTTGGTTTTATTACATCTTTCCCTTTATATACAAGGCTATATGTGGGTACTCCACCAGCCTGTATTTTAAACGAAAGAGTCAAGTTACCATCAGGCGATTTTAAATCTTGTGCTTTAGTAATACCAATAGCAAGGCAAAAGCACATCAGTACGAATAATTTTTTCATCGTTTCAGTTTGTTTATAGATAGTTTTAAATTTATTCTTAATTACAAAGAAAAGACATTGATTAGTGGCATTCTAATAAAATGGGAACAAAAAGGCGAAGCTCCTTTGCAAACGTTTGCATCTATATACAAAGCATTCGAATACGCTTTTCTATATCAAAGGTATTCGAATGTAGTATATGAAAAAGAATAAACCGATTATTTCAACAAATTGCCAATTGATTCATTTTTCTTGAATTTAGCAAATTCAATATCAGTAGAAGCATACCTTTTGAACGAAGGATTATTTATAAATGCTTTTTGAAGATTACTAGTTACTGCCGACACATTATTGGTACGAGCCGCCACTACAGCCAAGAGGTAATAGGTTGTTGCATCTTTATATTCCAACTGATCCAAGGTTTTTTGTGCCTCACTGTATTGTTTTGACAGTAGTTGAGCTAATGCAGCATTGTTAGAAACTGTGTTCCCAAATACCTGAGCAGCTATATTCGCATCCCCTTTCTTCAAGTACAACAATCCTAAAGCTTCGTTTATTGTATTTGCTTCGGAGGCACCACCTATAAGTTGTTCTGCTTTAGCTATCTCTCCATTATCTATAGCAAACAAACCAAGGTTCATATTGGCTTCGGCAGCATCAGGCTTGAGATGTTGTGCTTTTGCAAAGGCTTGCTTTGCAGCTTCTTGTAGCCCATTGCTGAAATAATATGCTCCTAAATTATTCCACCCTCTATAATCGTTAGGGTATTTTTGAGTAACCAACTTATATGCTCTTTCAGCAGATACACCTTCCAGTTCGGCAGTATGCAGAAGTTCATCGGCACTAAGATTTACCGTGTTTCCATTCAATGCTTGTTTAAGCTCTTGATCTGATTTTCCTATTGTTTCTATGTTTGCAACCAAGCGAGAACGACGTAGTTGAGGGAGTATCGTTTCGGCAATGTCTTTGTAGATTGCCGAAATGTTTTTTATCTCACGCTCCCTTTCTAGAGGGTCGTTATACATAGATAGTACACGTAATACCAAATCTTTATCTTGAAGGCTCGATGCCTCGATTAGTTTCTTGAAACCGTCCCAGTCTTGAGCCGTGTAGTTTGCATATACATTTGCACCCACATTCTCTTTATCAAACTCATTGTTTAGATAAGTCGTTGTGTTTTTTTCTCGTTTTTCGGCTAACTTTTCATTAAGTTCATATCCTCCGTCTGGTGAGGCATAGGCTACAACTTCTACATTTACGTTTTGTTTCGAGTTGTCGTTTGCACTCTTTACTAAGTTTTCCCAAGCGTCTAAATTAGAAGAATTTAGCTCGCTTGATCTCAGCTCGGCTTGTTGTATTAGAAATAAAATATTGGCATCGTACGATTCTTTTATTACTTTCTTAAAACCATTTGGTGCAATAGCTGGATTCGTTGTAAACACATCAGCCAGTGTTGCAGTTGTAAGTAGTCCTTCACTTAGTTTAAGATCGGGGAGTGTAACATTCTTATTTTTGATTTTGCTTGTAAAACGTAAGAATAATTCAGGATTGGTCAACGTTGGATCATAATCAAACTCAGACTTTAGAGTAAACGCATCACCATGTTGTTGCGAAATCACAATACCATTACTCGATACATTTTCACCTTGGTAGGTAGTCGAATTACCCCAAACTTCTTTTCCTTCTAATTTCAAAATAGGGGTAATTGTAACCTCTGCATTTTTGTCAAACCATTTTTCTGGAAACTTTCCATTTATCGTTACTGGAATTTTAGAACCTTTTAACTCTAACGGGGTGGGTGTTGCTGTAAATAATGAAGCGGATAGAGGTTTCATCTTCGAGCCACAAGAAGCAAGAAATACCACAAATAGTACAATAATGATAGATTTAGTTAAGATTCTAATCTTATTTTCCATAATTTTATAAATTAAAAAGAATTAGTGTTCAATCGATAGATTTAATCCAATACTTGTATATATCTATACTTGTTTAAAAATAGGAAGAAAATATATTCTATAAGCTATGATCATGAAAAATTTAGAATCCCTTAAGGATTTTTTGGAACAAAAAGTATATTTATATAATCGTCCCCAATTCATAAAGAATGACCCTATCTGTATTCCCCACCTTTTCAGCCTTAAACAAGACATAGAGGTTATGGGCTTCTTTGCTTCGGTGTTTGCATGGGGACAGCGTACCACAATTATAAAAAAGGCGAAGGAGCTATCCGAAAGGATGGGCAACTCACCCCATCAGTTTATTACTCAGCACCAAGAGGAAGACTTAAAAGACATGTTGGGTTTTAAACATCGCACGTTTAATGATACCGATCTCTTGTATTGCATTCGTTTTTTGAAACATCACTATACCCAATCAGATAGTTTAGAAGATGCTTTTTTTCCTGTACAGGGCATGACGGTGGAAGAAGGACTGAACTATTTTTCGACTCAATTTTTCGAGTTAGAAGATGCACCCATCCGAACCCGTAAACATATTTCGAGCCCTGCCCGAAAGTCGGCATGCAAACGCCTCAATATGTATCTACGCTGGATGGTACGAAAAGACAATGCCGGTGTTGATTTTGGCTTGTGGCAAAGAATAAAACCTAAAGATTTGATTTGTCCTTTAGATATTCATGTGCAACGTACAGCCTTCATGCTGCAACTGTTAGATCGGGATAAGTCAGACTGGATGGCGGCATGTGAACTGACCAAGGCTTTATGCTTATTCGATGCCGACGATCCTGTAAAGTACGATTATGCCTTGTTTAGCATCTCCATCGATGAGAAATGTATACTTATTTAGTCGCCCCTTAATAATGATTTAATTGACACATATACAATACATTATCGAATAAAATACTTGTATAAATCTGCAAGAATATGCATCTCTAGGTATCATTTCTTGCAGATTTATTATGTTGAAACTAAGTAAAACAGATTCTCAGAAGAGTTTGTTCTTCTCATTAGAAGATAGTTTGAATCAAAAACATCCCTTGTATATTCTAGCCAATAAGGTAGATTGGACAATATTCGAGAGAGCCTTTTCCCCTCTTTATTGCCCTAATACAGGCTGTCCAGCCAAACCCATTCGTCTGATGGTTGGCTTGCTAATTCTCAAACATGTGCGTAATCTATCCGATGAGAGTATCGTAGAACAATGGGCAGAAAACACTTACTACCAATACTTCT
>JBDLTH010000153.1:0-12575 GCA_039799165.1 Bacteroidota bacterium | reverse complement strand
TATTCAGACCAAAATAACGAAAAAGATTTACAACAGTCAATAAAGCAAGGATTGACTCCCTGTATTATTAGAGTTATTCAAAGAGCCAATAATTATACTTTTATAACTGTAAGGAAGTTTGAGAATTATGATTTTTTCGGTTGTTATATAGATGCCTATAATGAATTTTATGTTTTTAAAACTCAAAACCATCCTAATTTTAGAAGTCAAGGACAACATATAGTTTTTGACCTAAAAGACTTTGAATATTTTGTCACGGATAATCGTGTAAAGATCTATTATTTGAGGTCAGAGATGGGCGTTTTCGATATATTGGACTTAAAAACTTACAACTTCAACAAAGGATAATTAGAGACTCTTAAATATCTTTAAAATGGCATACTTAGATAATTGAGTATGCCATTTTCATACATTAGTATATATAATCCAATTTTCCCGACAACTCAGCCATTTCTCTATTAACGGTACTCTCAAGGACTTTGGCATAGTGTTGTGTCATCTTTATATCTTTATGCCCGAGCATCTTTGAAACACTCTCAATAGAGATATTATTAGCAAGAGTAACAGTTGTGGCGAATGTATGCCTAGCTATATGCGAAGTAAGATTTTTAGTAATTCCTACGGCTTCCGCTATTATCTTAATATAGTCGTTATACTTTTGGTTGCTAATTTTGGGTAAGTTATAGCCGTACCACTCCGCCACCATTTCCGCCTCTGCATAGAGAGGGACTATATAACTCTCGTCCGTCTTTGTCCGGGAGCTACGTATTACTTGTACTCCGTCCTCGACTGTAACACTAGACGCGTCGAAGTTCATAACATCAATATAAGCAAGGCCCGTATAGCATTGAAATATAAATAAGTCTTTTGTCTTTTGGAGTTTATCCGTTCTAGGTTTGTGCTTAAGTATTTTTTGTACTTCCTCCTCGGTTAGATACTCCTTTTGTTTCTCCTTACCTTTGGATAGCTTAAATAGGTCGTAAGGGTTGGACTTACATAACCCCCGTTTCATTGCTTCCCGGATATACCCCTTAAATAATACGTGTCTCTTATATAATGTAGGTTGGGAGTTTATTTTTTTTCTTAGGTGTGCGTCGAGGTCTAGTAGATTCTCGTACGTAACGTCCTCGAACGTTTTTATTTTGCCGTGTTCCCCCAATCGTTTTATAAAGGAGTTGTTATATTCGACAACGGAATAAGACGGGTCTCTACGTTTAAGCTCCGCCCGGATAAACTCGACTATCGAAGTAGTAAAACTTTCGTCCTTGTCCCATTCTCTTACGTCTTCTATCGAGTTACATTTATCCGAAAGACAAAAGGCCTCGACCTCTCTAAAAAGTTTATGCGCTTTACCCGTTATAGCCGTAGCGTTATGGTGATTTCGGATAACCCCTACTTCGCCTTGCTTATTTACAAATTGATTTAAATGCAAATCTATACCTGTCGTAAGGTATAACTTCTTACGACTTATGCGATCGTAAACGTATACCTCTAATGCACCTTTCTGGGTGGTATTATTCGCTGTATTCTTTCGATTGAACACAAATTTGATTTTCAAACTATCCATTTTTTCTACCTCATTTTCTACTACAAGCCTCAAAGGTAGAAATAAATTGAATTTGATAGAATATTAAAGAGTTAATTAGAGCGTCAAAGATCATTTAAAAGGCTCTAAAACAAGAAAATACCGCATATAGCGATCTTTAAAAGCGGAGAGAGAGGTCGATGAACCTTTTCTCGTAACCTATTGAAGTTCAATATTATATTTCTATATTTTGGTCTATGGGGTACGGCTAAGAGCGTGTCTTCAATTAACTGCTTTTGGCTTAGCTATGGCTACCGTTGTCTCCATAATACTCAGGTTCAAATATACAACCTTTTCTCAAATAAACAATGCTTCTGAATGTTAATGCTTTAGTATTAGTGCAAGGTGCAAGCTATATTTATATATAGACTTGCACCTTGCACTAAAAATTCATATTAAATTATATAAAAAATCATTCGTGCTATTGCGAATTAAAAATCTATTCGTATATTTGCGAACAGTAAATAATGAATAATATGTCAAAGAAAGAACTTACAGCCCAACAAGAGCAACTTGCACGTTTCGCCAAGGCAATGGGGCATCCTATCCGCATAGCTATATTAGAAATGCTTGCCAACGAATCATGCTGTTATCATGGTGATATGTCGGAGATATTGCCGATAGCTAAAAGTACGCTATCACAGCACCTCAATGAGCTAAAAGATGCAGAATTAATTCAGGGTACAATTACATTGCCGACAGTCAAATATTGTATAAACGAAGAAAATTGGGAGAAAGCAAAAAAGATGTTTTCTGCATTATTTGTAGAAATCAATAACGGAGAAACTTGTAAGAGTAAATAAAAAATTTGTTTTCTGTATTCGTGAATCCACGAACTACGAATAGTACGTGAAAATGCGAATGATTAATTTTTAATAGCAAAATATGAAAATACTTATCCTTTGTACAGGTAACAGTTGCCGTAGCCAGATGGCACACGGTTTCTTACAATCTTTCGACCCTAAACTATTGGTCTATTCCGCAGGCACACAGGCAAGCGGAAAAGTAAACCCTAAAGCAATAGAAGTGATGCACGGTGCAGGAGTAGACATTTCGCACCATACATCCGATAGCATAGATACATACATCAATGATGAATGGGATTATGTGATTACCGTTTGCGGTGGAGCAAACGAAAACTGCCCCGCATTTTCGGGCAAAGTAAAGAACCGTTTGCACATCGGATTTGATGATCCGTCCGAAGCCACAGGAACACCCGAATTTATACAGTCCGAGTATATCAGGGTAAGGGACGAAATAAAAAAAGCATTTTACGAACTATACATTAATAAGATAAAAGGCAATGAGTAAAAAGAAAATGAGTTTCTTGGATAAAAACCTGACTCTTTGGATATTCCTTGCAATGGCTATCGGGGTAGGTTTAGGTTACTTTATACCGTCTTTTAGCGGTCATATAGATTCTATGTCGAGCGGAACAACAAACATCCCTTTGGCAATCGGTCTTATCCTGATGATGTACCCGCCACTGGCAAAAGTCGATTACAAGCTCTTGCCTAAAGTATTTACCAATGTGAAGATATTAGGCACATCCTTATTTTTAAACTGGATTGTCAGCCCCATTTTGATGTTTATTTTAGCTATTACCTTTTTACAGGACTATCCCGAATACATGGTTGGAGTTATCCTTATCGGTTTAGCCCGATGTATTGCGATGGTTTTGGTATGGAACGATCTGGCAGAAGGCAACAGGGAATACGGGGCAGGTCTTGTCGCACTGAACAGTATCTTTCAGGTATTCTTTTACAGTTTCTATGCGTGGCTGTTTATAACAATACTGCCCCCTTATTTTGGCTTTGAAGGTGCTATCGTGGATATATCCATCGGTACGATTGCCGAAACAGTAGCTATCTATCTGGGTATTCCTTTCCTTATGGGTATTCTTAGCCGTTTGATATTGGTTAAACTAAAAGGAGAACAATGGTATCAGGATAAATTTATCCCTGCAATCTCGCCTGTTACACTAATCGCATTATTACTTACCATTGTACTCATGTTCAGCCTTAAAGGAGAACTGATCGTACAAATACCAATGGATGTAGTACGCATAGCGATTCCATTACTTATCTATTTCGTAGCCATGTTCTTTATCAGCTTCTTTGTTAGTAAAGCAATGGGGGCAAGTTACGACAAAAATGCTTCTATCTCCTTTACCGCAGCAGGAAACAACTTCGAACTGGCTATTGCGGTGGCTATCGGAGTATTCGGCATTCACAGCGGACAAGCCTTTGCAGGCGTAGTGGGTCCGCTTGTTGAAGTGCCTGTACTAATTGCATTGGTTAATGTCGCTTTTTGGTTGAGAAAGAAATACTACAAAACAGAAAAATAACTTTAAGGTCTCAGACCTTTTTTGTTATTCTGTTAAGTATAACAGCAATAGCTTATTATCACTATAAAATATTTCATTAAATACTTTCAATTGCTTAAAATAAACCGACAATGAAAAAATCTATTCTTATCGCACTATTCGCAGTCTTTCTGGTTTCATGCACAAGCAAGAACGCAGATAATAAACAGGCAGCAGAAGCCGACACAAAGGAACAATCTCTATCAATGGCTGACGCTTCCATTATCAATGTATATTATTTTCATGGCAAGCAACGCTGTAAAACCTGTATAGCTATTGAGAATGTAACTAAAAACGCAATAGCGGACAGTTACAAAGACAATCCCAATGTCAGGTATGTAGAAGTAAACATTGACGAAGCTCAAAATAAAGATTTAGTAGAAAAGTACGAAATCGCTTTCAGTTCTTTACTCATAGCCAAAGCAGATAACGCAACGGATCTGACCGAACTGGCTTTTGCCAATGCAGTCAATTCGCCCGATGTCCTTACCAGCCTTATCAAAGACGAAGTAAATAAACGCATTGATTGATGGAATTTTTACAACAAATAGTCGACAATTCGGATATTCCCTTACTCACAGCCTTCATATTGGGGCTAATGACAGCTATAAGCCCCTGCTCATTAGCTATGAATATAACAGCCACAGCTTATCTAAGCAAAGATATAGCCGATAAAAAACGTGTTTTTCTCAATGGCATATTTTATACATTGGGACGTATATTCAGCTATACGGCTTTAGGATTAGTATTCTATTTCGGAGCCAGCAAATTCCATGTAGCTAAAATGTTGCAGAATATAAGCGGTCTGTATCTGGGGATTGCTTTAATCATCATAGGAATATTGATGTTGGACGTTATCAAATTCAATATTCCCATGCTAAACAAGTTCACGGCGAAAGTCAGCCAAAAGAAGATGAAAAATAACTACCTCAATGCTTTTCTGTTGGGAGTATTGTTTGCTTTGGCTTTCTGCCCATATAGCGGGGTGTTGTATTTCGGAGTGCTTATTCCCATGACAATAAGCAGTGCAACGGGATTGATTTTGCCCCCCGTATATGCTATTGCTACCGGATTGCCGGTTATTATTATCGCCTATCTATTGGCTTACAGTATGTCGAATGTAGGTAAGTTTTATAACCGAATGAAAAGTTTTGAAGTATGGTTTAGGCGTATTGTATCGGCTGTATTTATCATAATTGGAGTGTATTACATTGTAATCAATATTTAGGTCGCAGACCTTTTTATTATCAAATCAGAATAAAAACTAAAAAAATATGGAAATAATAGTATTGGGGACAGGTTGTTCCAAATGTAAAACGACGTATGAAAGAGTTGCTAAAGTTCTTGCGGATAGCAATCATACGGCTACCTTGAAAAAAGAAGAAGATATTCTGGAAATAGTAAAATATAACATCATGTCACTGCCTGCCATTGTGGTGGATGGAGAAGTAAAGATAAAAGGCTATGTGCCAACCGAAGATGAAATAAAACAAATAATCAATTAAATATAAAAGCTATGTTAGATTTGCAATTAGATAACCGTAAAATAATGAAAATATATGATTCCGCATTATGTTGTCCTACAGGATTATGCGGTGTGAATATAGACCCTGAACTAATGCGTATTGCCGTAGTAGTGGAAACCTTGAAACGAAAAGGGATTCCCGTAGAACGCTACAACCTGAAAGATAACCCACAAATATATATAGATACAAAAGTAGTTAATGAATGTCTCATGAAAGAAACTGCTGACGTACTGCCTATCATAACGTTGGATGATGAAATAGTATTGACAAAACAATATCCCTCTAACGCACAGATATCCGAATGGCTGAATGTAAAAGAAGAAGATTTAACCGTAAAAAAATAAAATAAATATCCCTTTCTTTTTCAGTGATTTAATCTATTCGATAAGAATGGGAAAGGGGTTTGTTGTCTCAAAAATTAAACAAATTAGAAATATGAAAAAGTATAATCCTTCAGCTATAGACTTGACAAAGTATATATTCTTTACTGGTAAAGGTGGTGTAGGTAAAACATCCATCGCTTGTGCAACAGCCATAAACCTTGCCGATAGCGGTAAGAAAGTCTTGCTAATAAGTACCGATCCCGCATCCAACTTGCAGGATGTTTTTAATATGGACTTGGATAACAAAGGCACACAAATAAAAGAAGTGCCTAACCTGATCGTTGTAAACCTTGATCCCGAACAGGCAGCAGCCGAATACAGGGAATCGGTTATTGCACCGTTCAGAGGTAAACTCCCAGAAAGTGTAATAACTAATATGGAAGAGCAGCTTTCAGGTTCATGTACGATTGAAATTGCAGCCTTTAACGAGTTTTCGGACTTTATAACCAATGAGGAAAAACGCGAAGATTTTGACTTCATCATCTTTGACACAGCACCCACAGGTCATACGTTGAGAATGTTACAATTACCTTCTGCATGGAATACTTTCATCGCCGAAAATACAACTGGAGCCTCCTGCTTAGGGCAGTTGTCTGGATTAGAGGATAGAAAAGAGGTATATAAAAATGCAGTAGCTACCCTATCGGACAGCAAGCAGACAACACTCATACTTATTAGCCGACCCGATGAAAGCCCTTTGAAAGAAGTCGAACGTTCATCCAAAGAATTGCTCGATTTGAATATCATATCTCAAAATCTCATAATTAACGGAGTATTGGAAGATTATGACGAAAACGACAGTATATCCAAACAGATTTACGAACGTCAACAAAACGCACTGAATAACCGTTCGGAAGCCTTATTAAAGCTCAATACTTACATTGTTCCGCTCCGCTCCTATAATATGACAGGTATTGACAATATCCGTAATATGCTGAATAATGATGTTCAGACAGAAACAAAGGTCACAGAAATAGATACGAAAGGTTTCCAAACGATTGACAATATTATTGACGACCTCTATAATTCGGGCAAACGAGTAATCTTTACGATGGGTAAAGGTGGTGTAGGCAAAACTACTATTGCAGGTAATATTGCGAGAGGATTAGCAAAAAAAGGAGTAAAAGTACATTTGACAACAACTGATCCAGCCAACCACCTTTCATTTATCGAGACGAAAGTAGAAGGCATAACAGTTAGCCATATCGATGAAAAAGCGGTATTGGCAGCCTATCAGAAAAATGTGCTTGAAAGGGCAAAGGAAACAATGGGCGATGCTGATTTAAGTTATATTGAGGAAGATTTACGTTCCCCATGTACACAGGAAATCGCTGTTTTCAATTCCTTTGCGGAAATTGTGGCGAGAGCCGATAATGAAGTTGTAGTTATAGACACGGCACCAACAGGACATACATTATTGCTTCTGGATGCGACACAAAGCTATCATAAGGAAGTGGAACGTACACAGGGTAATATTACCCCTGCCGTTCAAAACCTACTGCCACGCTTACGCAATGAGAAGGAAACAGAAGTAGTTATAGTTACTTTGCCCGAAACAACGCCGGTATTTGAAGCACATCGTTTACAGCAGGATTTAGAACGTGCAGGCATTAAAAACAAATGGTGGGTAGTTAATTCAAGTATGCTTCTTACTGACACTCAAAATCCATTTTTGAAAGCAAAAGCACAGAGTGAGATTCAGTGGATTGAGAAAGTAAATGAATTGTCGTCAGGTAATACCGTAGTAGTGGCATGGAAAAATAATCAGTAATATATTATTAACTCAAGGCATTAATAATCGTTGCCGTTAAGTTTTTCGGGTTGTGGTGGTTGATGCCTGCTAAAACACTAATACAATGGAAGCAACCATCAAGAAAATTTCTAAAGGTTATTTGGGCAGATTACAGTCCATAGAACACAGCGAGGGGGACATTTTACAAATTGTCCCCCTCGCTATTAAAGAGTTGGAGGAAATGTTTAAAGAAATCAAAGCGTTTATTTCCAACTATACATTTAAAAGTGAAGAGGAAGAAATCAAGTTTTTTAAAGAAATCAAACCGCAGCTATTCTCTAAGTTGATCTATTACCAGAAAATATACAGAATAGAAGCCATGCGACCAAATGGGAGCGATGAAGCACAAAAAATATATATAGACAGAGGACTTGATCGCCTGAAAGTTTTTTTTGATACAAACCTCGATTTTTATAAATATTACCGTTCGGATGGGACACATCTCGATAGGCTTTGCTTTATGCGTGAAAAACCAATTATGCACATGCACTTAGAAAGTTTTTATTTTGAACGCGATCCAAAGTTTTCGAGTCATTGTGATTTTAAAGTAGCTAAATTGTTAGCTAATGAGTTGCTCCGCATTTATTTAAACGGAGAATTACACAAATTAGAAAAATCGGAACAATTGTCAGTGGAAAAAAACACTTTCCCAAAAGTGAAAAAGACATGGACACGAAAGAAAACTGACCTCGTAGAATTGATATATGCTATTTGCGAAACAGATTGTTTTAATTTTGGAAAAACAAATCTTAAACGTGTTGTCGGATATTTTGAAAATGTGTTCAACATTGATTTAGGAAACCCATATCACACCTACATCGAAATTAAGGATCGGGCTAATCGAACGCAATTTTTAGATGAGTTAAAGGAAAAGTTGATTCGCAAAATGGATGAAGAAGATAGTCGATAGAATATGTGTTTCCCAACATTTCAATTTTGAATAAATGTCTATATTTTTATTATTT
The DNA here is from genome assembly GCA_039799165.1 of Bacteroidota bacterium. Taxonomy (GTDB): domain Bacteria; phylum Bacteroidota; class Bacteroidia; order Bacteroidales; family Dysgonomonadaceae; genus Dysgonomonas_A. Next base: position 3,959 of record JBDLTH010000153.1, on the reverse strand, counting down.
ATCTAATAAACAACATTATACACTACATCATTTCCCTAACTATTATTACTCGAAATTATTCATATTAAGCCTCAAAAAAGCAGTTTTTGAGGCTTTTTTCATGCCAATTCATGACCATTCGACCCATTCCCAACTTATAAATTTTCAATTTGTGAAGTTTGTCTTTGGAAAGCCTTTCTCTATAGTACCTCATGGCATATATGAAAAAATAGTTCTCTATACTTGGGAGAAAAGATTTTCAGAACAACTGATATTTGCATCAAATCAATAAGTTGTGCAATATGGAAGTGATAACAATAGATAGTCAGGCATACAAGGAACTGGTATCTAAAATCAATGCAATAGCCAAGTTCGTCATAGATCATCAGGAAGATGATACTGCCAACCCGGACGAAATGTGGGTGGACAGTTACGAAGTTTGCACCTTTCTCAAAATCAGCGAACGAACACTTCAACGTTTGCGTACCAACCGAATCCCGAAATGAAGGTACACTTCAACGGGGCATTGAATACGGGCAACACTATCAACGAAGTAAAAGAGGTTATCTTGCAGATGTCCGGTTATGTAGGATTTCCCAAAAGTATCTGTGCCATGAATACTTTGCGAGAGGTATTAGACGAACGAAAGAAACAAGGTATTGTTGATATAGAAGGTATCGGTCGTACTTCCGAGGATTCATTCGACCGTTTGCAAAAAGGCTCGGAAACATTGGCTTTGTTAGATAAAAATCAAGAAAAAGTATTGCATGATCTCTTTGACGATTTTTGCCCCGAACTGGTGCAATATGTTTTGGAGTATGGCTATGGAGACATCTATCAACAAGACTATTTGGATAGTAGAACTCGCCAGACAGCAACGATAGGGGCATTGGCAACATTAGGTACAGCATCTTCTCAACTCAAATTTCATATCAAGGCAGGCTTGAAAGTTGGCTTGACAGAAAATGAAATCAAAGAAATAATGCTGTTGATGACGGTGTACAGCGGTTTTCCGTCAGCTATTAATGGTCTGAACATTTTGAAAGAAGTAATCGAAGAGTCCAAACAATGAAAGCTATTCTTGTATTTCTATCTATTCTCCGATTGAATAAGGTAACTATATATACTAAATAGTAAAAATCAAGCTTAATTTTGCGGATATGAGATATATCTATCCGCCAATAAACGGCTTTTTGCTTCTTTTTCTCCCGCATAGAAGCTCTAATTGCTCATGGAAAAAGAAGCGGCGGAAATTTCTCTCCGCCGTCGTTTGGCTATTTTTTTAGCTTGTTGGTTAACCATTCGTCCCTTCGTTTTCGGCATTTTTCCAATGATTTGGCGACTGTGCTGAATAAATCCCCATCGGTGTGGCGGTAGTCATATTGATAGTATTCTGTGCCTCTGAATGCTCCTGCAATAAAGATTGTATAGTTCTCTTTGCCTGTTTCGCATACGGAACAACCCTTGCTGTTGATTGAATTTGTTGTCATAACAGATTAATTTTCAGATTAATGATTCAAAAATGATAAGCGGAGTGTTTTTTGTCAGCCACTCCTTTATATGCTCCATATTATACTCGGATGTGATAATAGCGTTATAATCGTCTATCTGCGTAAATCGGGACGATTCGTAGTTGTCAATCCATTCTTTCAGGTTGACAGTCTGCCAATTGGGATAGTCACGTACAAATATTTTGTTTATCTCCCGAATAGTCTCCGAAAACGTAACTTTGAGCGTTTGGTATCGGTTGTCTATGATTTCAAGGTGGTGGAGCGAGCCGAACTCGTCATGCAGTCGGGCGTGTGACCAATTGCATTCATATAGTTCGCCACCCCAATTATGCGGTTCGTCGAAACGTACTTTGACCTCTGCCGTGTACTGGGTTGTATTTATCTCTTCGATAACTCCTGTTACCATCATTCCCGTAAAAATGAACTTGCAACGCTTACCGATAATACTGTCGTTTACTTCTTTCGTTTTCATACTTGTTGTTGTTTGTTTGGTGAATTATGCTGCCAATCTGTTCTCTATGAGGGGTATATTTTGCTCTACAAGTTGGATTATCCTGTCGTGGTGCTTGGTAATCTTATTACATACCCCTCGGCTTTGGATAATTTTGAGTTGTGAGATTGATATTTCGATTGTTTCTATTCGCTTGTTGTCGATGCAGGCGGAAAATATTAGCGAATCCGCTTTTGAGTAGTAACCTCCTACGCAATGGTGCATTACTTTACCCTCGGTTATAATCTCTGCAACGCTCTCCAATACACGGATGCTGATTAGTCCATCAGAAAACATCAACCCAAAAAATTTCTCCTTGGCTTCTCTGTATTCGGCTTCTCTCTCCAATTGCTTTTCTATTTCGGCTTGTGCATCGGCTTTGGCTCTCTTGGCTACATATCGGTCGTGTTCGGCTTTTAGGTCGGTTGGGCAAACATATTTCGCATTGTGCAGGTCTTTCCCAAAAAAGCGAAGCATATCTATGTAATCAAGCCACATAATTGCATCTTTGATTTTGTAATTGTTACGAATACTAATGCGGATGGATGCCCAACAGTTGTCTATACTTAGTGTCCAACCGCTGTCCATAATGCGTTTTAACAGTTTGGTATTCGCTGTTTTCATTAAGGTTTCGGCACGGCTGTCAGTGAGCAAGAGACGGAATAGGTTCAGCGGTTTTTGTCCGTAAAGTTCTTTTTTGAGTCCTGTTCGTTTCAGTTCGGGTATTAGCTTCTGCCGTGGGTAAATTTCGCCTGTATCTATTCTGTCATAGACATTGATGCAAAATTTGTTATTGCTGTTCTCGTCCCGCAGTTCCAAAGGAGTATGAAATATCCACGAATCATAGTAGCACGTTCCCATTGTTTGGCGAAGGCGAGCAAATGTACAGTGTTTCCCATCGGGAGCAATCCAGCGTTGCATCACCTCCGAATGGCTGTATTCGGGTAGCTTGCCGACTTTGGCTGAACACTTAACCATAACGGTTCGCACTACCTGATAATCTTTGTGAGCGGTTATGATGGTCATATAGTAACTACCGCTAAATACTTGTTTCTTTGTCGTTAGTATTTTCAAATCAGCTTTGCAGTTCGGGCAATCGCACCCTAAAAGGGTGCTTATCAATTCGCCATGCCCCTGCCACGAATGTCCGCACTTGGTGCAGGTAATTTTGCCCTTGTCGGTTCTGCGTCCAATATGCTCAATGGTGTTGGCATATCCCCATTGTATCTGTGCCTTAGTCAGTTTAGGCAAACTTTTACTTGCTTCTACTATTCGCTGTTGGAACTTATTCTTTGGTTTCATAGGTCGATAGTTTAAACGTCAAATAGACTTGATTGGGTGGTTAATACTACTTTTTTAGCTTTCTTGGCAGGCTGTGTCATTTTTCTGTATGCTTCATCTTGTGCCTTTTGTATAGCATCTTTTCGTGCCTGTTCTTTTTCTTCTGCTGTCAATATGACAACGTGGTTGACTGCCACTTGAGCGTTCATCGGTTTGCCTGCTTCAATATTATCGGTTAAATAATAATATTCAGCCATGCCGAAAATCTCATCATCGTGAAAACCATTGCAACCGCTCTTCTGCACTTGGTTTAGAATATAAGTTACACAATCGTTCAACTGTTTTTCGGGTAGGGAGTAGCGGAATGAAAAAAGTAAATCTATCTCCGCACGTTTGTCCAAATATGCCTTTATTGTATTTTTGAAATGGTCTGTTGCTTTCATATCTTTGGGTATTGTGGGGCAGGGTTACTGCCCCTTGTTATTATTGTACTTCAATTATTTTGTCAATTCTGCCGTATATTATGGCTCGTAAACTCGTCTTATCTATTGCTCTGTACTCTTGGTATGAGCCGTATTGCTTCACGATATAGGTTTTCAGTATCTCACAGAAGTCGAAACGGTAACCTCCTAACGGTATAGCATTTTTGAAATAGCTGTTGCGATTTACATTTTCGGTTATCCAGTTCTTTTCTTCCC
>JBDLTH010000152.1:0-54760 GCA_039799165.1 Bacteroidota bacterium | reverse complement strand
TAATAATCCTCATACGTAAATATTTTAAGCTGAAAAAGACCTAACAAAGGTAGTCATTTTTTATCATACCAAATAGTGCTTTTTTCTTAGATTTTATCTAAAAAAAAGGAATCATGGCATCCGAAGCACTTACACGCTTTTTGTTTAAGCCCTTTTATCTAAACCTTCGATGTAGTTTAAAAACGCATTATTTACCAATCTGTTTCCTCCAGGGGTTGGGTAGTTTCCCGAGAAATACCAGTCACCTTTGTTCTGAGGGCAGGCTTGGTGTAAGTTTTCAATACTTTGAAATACAATTTCTACTTCCGCCTTAGTGTTCGGTGGAGTTAACATTTCGGACATTTTTTTAGAAATTTCATCCTCCGTAAAAGGGGCGTAAATTTCTTTTACGTAGTTTACTATCTCTTCTTTTGGCTGATGTCGTTGCTTTGCCGATTTTAGATATACATCGTCAATGATATGTTTCATGTTCCTCTCTTCCAACAGAGCTATTGCTGCTCTAAATGCAGCAAACTCACTCATGCGAGACATATCTATACCATAACAATCGGGGTAACGTATCTGTGGAGAAGAAGATAAAATGACTATCTTTTTAGGATGCAATCGATCTAGCATTTTGATGATACTTTGTTGCAGTGTTGTACCCCTTACTATGCTGTCGTCTATTACAACAAGGTTGTCTTTGTTTGGTTGTATTGACTCATATGTAACATCATATACGTGTGCGGCAAGATCGTTTCTACCTTTGTCTTCAGCAATAAATGTTCTGAGTTTTATATCCTTTATGGCAACCTTTTCGGTGCGAATCTTTATTGCTAATATTTTAGCTAAATCTTCGTCTGATATATTTTCGCCTTTCTCTCTTATTTTTTTGAAACGAACCTGTTTAAGATAATCTTCAAGCCCTTCCACCATACCATAAAAGGCTACTTCTGCCGTGTTGGGTATGAACGAGAAGACGCTGTTGCGTAGGTCTGAATCGATTGACTTGAGAATACGTGAAAGGAGCAGTTTGCCCAACTCTTTACGCTCTCTATAAATATCTGCATCTGACCCTCTCGAGAAGTAAATACGTTCGAACGAGCAGGGAGCGTACGATTGTTTCTTTTCGATGATTTGGGAAAATTCGACACGTCCATCTTTCTTCACTACAATAGCCTGCCCTGCTTCCAGCTCTTTGATATCTCCCACATTTAAGTTCATTGTGGTTTGAATTACAGGACGTTCGGATGCTACCACTACTATTTCGTCATCAGCATAATAATACGCTGGGCGGATGCCCCATGGATCACGAAACACGAAAGAGTCTCCAGAGCCAATCAAACCACCTATAACAAAACCACCATCCCATTTTTTACTCGCACTTTGCAGCAAAAAAGGAATGTCAAGATTTTTTTCGATAAGCTCGTTTAAAGCAGTTCCTTTAAAGCCAGTTTCTTTTGAGTGTTTATCGTGTTGAAATTGAACCTCACGGTCTAAATAATGCCCTAACGATTCTAGTAATACAAATGTATCAGCAAAGTTTCGGGGGTGTTGCCCCTGCTCTACCAACTCACCAAAGAGCTCGTCTACGTTGGTCATATTGAAATTGCCTGCTAAAGCAAGGTTTCGAGAGACCCAATTGTTTCGTCGCAAAAACGGATGAACGTATGATAAACCACTTTTACCCGTGGTACTATATCTTAAATGACCAAGAAACAATTCTCCAGCAAAGGGTAAATTTCGCTTCGCAAAGAGGGGGTCGTTCAGTTGATCAGAAGGAATATTGAAATGATTGTTTACATTGCCAAATATTTCGGATATGGCATCCGAACCCGTAGCTCTTTCTCTGAAAATAAACTCGTCGCCAATTGTAGCATCTAATTTTACAACGGCTAAACCAGCACCTTCTTGTCCTCGGTTATGTTGTTTCTCCATCAGCAAGTATAACTTGTTCAAGCCATATCGCCATGTTCCGTATTTTTCTTGGTAAAACTCAAGGGGTTTTAAGAGGCGAATCATTGCGATTCCACATTCGTGCTTAAGGGGTTCTGTCATTGGGTTTTATTTGTAATTAAAGAGCCATATTAATAGTTTAAAAACCGAATACAAAGATAGCTCTAAAATCGCGTCTAAAAAAAGAAGTTTTAGTTTTAATTTGTGCTAAACAAGAAGAAAAATATAAGCAAAGGATGTGTAGCTTTTTTGTGAAAACGAAATTATACTTGTTTGTTTTATATAAAAAACAACAAATACACCATTAGGTCATATTTTCTACAAAAAGTGTACTCGAAAAACGAATTAAGAGCGTGAATAATTGAATTTTTTTTAGACCTTTGCATATCAGTGTATTTTTTTGAATTAGCACGTTTTATAGAAGTTCATTCTTCAAAAGATAGAATGTGAAAAACAGAAGCAAAGTGATAAGTATAAAAAACTTAAATAAAACTTATTTTGGAGGGGCTCCTTTACATGTACTCAAAGGTGTTGACCTAGATGTTGAGAAAGGAGAGTTTCTCTCTATCATGGGTGCTTCGGGTTCGGGAAAGTCTACCCTACTCAATATATTAGGTATCTTAGACACATATGATACAGGAGAGTATTACCTCGATAATTTGTTGATTAAAGATTTAAGTGAGACAAGAGCTGCCCAAGTACGTAACCAGAAAATCGGTTTTGTCTTTCAGTCTTTCAATCTTATATCTTTTAAAACGGCGATGGAAAATGTCGCATTACCTCTTTATTACCAAGGTGTAAGTCGCAAAAAAAGAAATATACTCGCACTAGAGTATCTGGATAAAATGGGCTTAAAATCGCACGCCGATCATTTACCTAGCGAAATGTCAGGAGGACAGAAGCAGCGGGTTGCCATAGCCAGAGCCCTAATCGCTCAACCTCGTATTATTCTTGCCGATGAGCCTACAGGAGCATTAGATAGTAAGACCTCAGAAGAGGTTATGCGTATATTTAGAGAGGTTAATACCAATGATGGTATAACTATGATTATTGTAACACACGAGCTGGATGTTGCAAAAGCAACAGATCGTATCATCCATTTTAAAGATGGTGTTATCTACGAAAACCAATATTTACGATCTCGCCCACAAGTAAGTGAACCTAAAATTATCATTGATCGAAACGAAATCATACAGCCCGAAATATTGCTATTGCATGAAGATCGTGCGTTAGGCAACAACTTAGATAATGAATTAGAAGGTTCAAACCAACTTGATACTGAACAGAGTCTTGTTTCAGGACAAAGTCAAGAGAAACAGGCTATTGTTGCCGTAGAACCTGTAAAAGAGGTGCTTTCGGAAGATACTTCTGAGTTTGAGGAGCCCGTCTTTGAAGAAGAGCCTATAGACGATGAGGATGTTTTTGACGATGACCATGACGATGACGAAGTGGACGACGATGAAGATGTTCCAGAAGAAGAAATTCTTGATAAACCCCAAAGTCAAACTCGCCGTTTGTTTTTAATTGATAAAATAGAAATAAATAAAGATATTGAAGCTCATTCTACTCAAGACCAAGAGTTGGTAGTGATTGAAGAGCCCCTATCTACAAAAGATAATCGAGTAGAGGCACAGGAGGAAGCAAACTTAGATAATTTTTCTGAGCACACAGTTCAAGAATTTCTTGATACAGCAGAAGAGCAGTTGCTAGAAGAAAATAAACCAGATGAAGAACCGACTAGAACAGAAGACGAGAACTCTTCTGGCGATGTGTTATTCCGTTTGCAAAAACGTATACGCAAAGCATTTGCAACAAACAAGTTAGATGTTAATAAAAACACAGAAACCAGCACCTTATACCAATCAGAAAATGTAAGCTTGATTGATGAAAGCGAGACTAAAGAAGTTGATATCGATGGGGTTGTAGCATTGTCAAACCAGAATGATGTAAGCACTTCCCCCCAAGTTGTACATGATGTATCATTTTCAGAGCAATCCAATGAATCCGAAAACACAGAAACAAGAACAGAAAAATTTGTTCGAAAAGCATTTTCTATTGATAGAATAAACAAAGCCGAAAATAAAATAAATACGACCATCAAGTCTGATCTTGACCATCAAGAGCCAAAGAAAACATCGAAGTTGATAGATTTGAATGTTCCAAAACAAAAGGAATCCGAGCAAGTAGTAGATAAATCGATAACACGACTCGAAAAAACAGAAACTAAAGATCATGATGCACAACAAGGCTTCTCTCAGAGAAGGTGGCAGTTCATTTAATTGTTTAGTGATTACAGGTTTGCGTGATAAGCTTAATTTTAAGTAATATATATGTTTGATTTTGACTCATTAAGAGAGATTGGTACTACCATAAAAACGAATAAACTACGTACTTTTTTGACGGGTTTTTCTATTGCATGGGGTATCTTTATGCTTATTGTCCTGCTCGGTGCAGGTAATGGGTTGAAAAATGGTATTGAATCGAATTTTAAAAATCGATCAAAAAATTCAGTTACCATATGGGGAGGCTACACAAGTATTCCATATAAAGGATTAGCCACTGATCGAGAGGTCAAGTTAGATTACAAAGATTTAAACTTGATCCAAAATCAATTTCCGGAGATCGATCGCCTTTCTCCTCAAATAGGTCATTTTTCTAATATTGTTTATGAACAAGATTACGGATCTTGGTATATGCAGGGCGTATATCCAGATGCTCAATATATTAATAATATCGACCTAACAACTGGTGGTGGGCGTTTTCTCAATGATATAGATATTCAGAAAAGGCGGAAAGTGATTGTTATCAATACCGAGATGGAGGATATCCTTTTTAGAGGAGAGAGTGCATTAGGTAAATACGTTATTGCCGAAAACCTGACTTATCAAGTGATCGGTGTTTTTAAAGATGTTTCGGGTCGAACGAACGTTCCAGCTTATATCCCATTTTCTACGGCACAAAGCTTGTATCGAAAAAACTATGGAATGGATCGTATTGATTTCAATGTAAAAGGAATTAATAGTATCGAAGAGTCAGAAGCTTTTGAACAAAAACTTCGAGAAAAACTGGGAGTATTGCATAATTTTGACCCTAAAGATAAATCAGCTCTACCCATGTGGGACACCGTTGAAAGTGCCGTTCAATCGGCTCAAATATTTAATAGTGTTACTCTTTTTATCTGGATAATTGGTATTTGCTCACTAGTAGCTGGCATAGTTGGTGTTGGTAACATTATGCTGATAACCGTAAAAGAGCGAACACGAGAATTTGGTATCCGAAAGGCAATAGGAGCTAGCCCTAATTCGATATTGAGACTAGTATTGCTTGAGTCTATAATTATAACAGCCATTTTTGGCTATTTAGGAATGGTTCTAGGCGTTGGTTTAACCGAAATAGTCAATAGTGTAATGGAGGCATCAGCACAGGAGTCCGGATCAGGGCCTACTGTGTTTCTTAACCCTACTGTTGATATTGGTATTGTTATTCAGGCAACCTTAGTTCTTATCGTTTCAGGTGTTTTTGCAGGAGGCATTCCTGCCGTCAGAGCCGTCAGTATAAGCCCAGTAGAGGCAATGCGTTCCGAATAATAAAAGAAGTATAGATAAATAATATATGTTTGATTTAGACAAGTGGCAAGAGATATGGAGTACTATAACCGCTAATCCGGTACGCAGTGCGATGACTGGATTTGGCGTTTTCTGGGGTATCTTTATGTTGGTTGTTCTTATAGGTGCAGGTAACGGTTTAGATGGAGGGATGAAAAAGAAAGTAGATGGATTTGCATCCAATTCATGTTTCTTTGCTACCAATGTTACAAGTCTACCCTATAAAGGCTATCGCAAAGGACGTTTTTGGAACATGAACAATAGGGATTTGATGCTGATAAAAGAGAAAGCCAATGCCTTGGAGTATTTATCTCCGATGCTATTTGCTTCCTCTTCGAACCGAAATGTGGTTATAGGAAGAAAATCAGCTTCAGCACAGATTACGGGCGTATATCCAGATCATTTCAATATCCAAACACAATATGTCTTGGCAGGACGTTTATTTACTCATTTGGATGTTAAAAATGTAGCAAAGGTGGCACTTATTGGCAAAAAAGTAGCTGATAATCTTTTTGATGTAGGTGTCAATGCAATAGGGGCTTATATACGTGTTAATGGAATCTATTTTCAGGTAATAGGAATTGTTAGCCCCAAGTCTCAAGCACAAATAGGAGGTGATGCCGAAAACTCAGTTTATATACCATTTTCTACAATGCAAGTAGCCTTTAATAAAGGAGATGTAATCGATTTTTTAGCAGCAACAACGAAGCCTGGTTTTCCAGTCTCCGTTTTAGAAGATCAGATCAAAACAATATTAAGAGCCAATCATGATATTGCACAAGAAGATAAAAAAGCAATTAGAAGCTTTAACATAGAGGTAGAATTTAAGGCTTTCGACAATTTGTTTTTAGGTATTAGTGCTATAATCTGGATTGTTGGTATTGGCTCATTGCTGTCAGGAGTAATAGGTGTTAGTAACATCATGCTGGTTACTGTACGAGAGCGAACCCGTGAAATAGGTATTCGAAGAGCTTTGGGTGCTAAGCCCTCGGTTATAGTTTCTCAGATAGTAAGCGAAAGTTTTGTAATGACTTTTATTGCTGGATTTGGAGGACTATTGTTGGGGGTTGTCATTTTAGAAATGATAAGTATTGCAATGAGTGGAGACTTAGGCGATGATGTCTTTTTTATACCTCCATTTATATCACTTGGGGTTGCATTGCTTTCGGTGTCAATACTCATTGTCTCAGGCTTGCTTGCTGGTATAATTCCAGCAATTAGAGCATTGAGTATAAAGGCTATTGATGCCATCAGAGAAGAATAATATTATAGAAAGAAATAAACAAATCATTAAATATGAAACAAGGTGCAAAAAAGAAAACTTCTGTAAAGAATATCGTTGGCTTTTTATTTTTAATATTAGGTTTAGCTGTTATGATATGGCTTTTCGTATTCTTGTATCAGAAAAGTCAACCAAAAGAAATTCTTTACGAATTAGAAGATGTTCAGCAAGGAGATTTGGAGAGTACAACTGTTGCTACAGGTAAGGTTGCTCCACGAGATGAGGTTTTAATCAAGCCCCAAATATCAGGAATCGTAGTCGAAGTATTAAAGGAAGCTGGAGATATTGTTAAGGCAGGAGATATAATTGCCGTTATCCAAGTGATTCCCGAATCGCAAACCTTAAGCTCGGCAGAGTCTCAGTTGAATATGGCAAATATCAGTTTGAAACTGGCTACCTCTGAATATGAACGACAAATGTCGTTATTCGACAAAGGAGTCATTGCCAAGGAAGAGATGGATAAGTTTGAAACCACTTATAAAAAAGCCTTGGAAGAGGTAGACAATGCCAAAGATAAATTAGACATTGTGAAGACAGGGGTATCTAAAACTGCCAAGTTTAGTAATACACAAATACGTTCTACAATCAATGGAATGTTGTTAGATGTACCTATTAAAGTGGGTAACTCGGTTATTCAAACCAATAATTTTAATGAAGGTACAACCATTGCAACAGTTGCCGATATGAGTGATATGATATTCATAGGTAAGGTTGACGAAACAGAAGTAGGTCGTATACAAGTAGGTATGCCCATAAAATTATCAATAGGAGCTATTGAAAACAAAAAATTTGATGCTGTTCTTGAGTATGTTGCACCCAAAGGTGTTGAAGACAAAGGCGCTATCCTTTTCGAGATAAAAGCAGCCGCTCATATAACAGATACTCTTGACATTCGTGCAGGATATAGTGCTAATGCACAAATTATTCTGGATAAAGCAAAAGATGTAATAAATATATCCGAAAGCACTGTATCATTTAGCAGCGACTCCGCTTTTGTATACATTGTAAAAGAGACCGAACCAAAGATGATTTTTGATAAAAAGCATATTATCCTAGGATTGTCTGATGGCATCCGAGTACAAGTAAAATCGGGTTTAGAGAAGGGTCAGAAAATAAGAGGTAGTGAAGTTGACGAGAAAAAATAAGTGCAATATGAAGATCTCATAACAAAGAGACTTTACGTAATTTATGTCATCCAAAAGTGTAAATTTTTATGAAGAAAATTAGTATAGCAGTTTGTTGTTTTGTGTTTATAGTATCTTTGCAGGCACAGAATCAAAAAACATGGAGTTTGAGAGACTGTATCGAATTTGCTGTAGAAAATAATGTTGAAATTAAGCAGCAAGCTTTGCAAGTAAAGGGAGCAGAGATAGACCTAAGTACTAGTAAGAATAGCAGACTACCCGATCTGAATGCTCAGATAGGACAGAGCTTTAATTTTGGATTAACGCAAGGGGCTGATAATGTATTGCGAACAGTAAATTCATCTCGATTATCCTGGGGAGCTAATTCTACAACGCCTATTTTTACGGGTTTTAAAATACCTAATGATATAAAGGCAAAAGAGTTTTCACTCTTAGCTGCAACCGAAGGGCTTGAAAAAGTAAAAGAGAACTTAGAGTTGCAAATCGTAGCCTATTACTTGGATATTTTGTTCAAAAAAGAAATACTCAAAATATACCAAGAACAAGCAGCTTTGACTGAAAAACAGGTAGAAAGAACCTCTATATTGGTTGAGAGTGGTAAGGTGGCAGCATCTCAATTGTACGATATTAAGGCTCAATTGGCAAAAGATCAGTTGAGTATCACCACGTCTAACAATGATCTGCAAAACAGTATATTATTATTGGTGCAAGCATTAAATTTGACTTCGGCACAAGGCTTTGATATTGAAACACCAAATACCGAAGATACAGCTCTTTCTGCTAATGTGTTAGTCGGTTTGAAACACCCTGATCAGGTGTATCAAGAGGCTTTGGGTATTAAGCCTCATGTCAAGGAAGCTAAATATCTTATCGAAAGCAGTAAAAAACAGCTTAAAGTTGCACAATCGTCTTATTATCCTAAGCTAGAATTGGGATTAGGCTATAGTGGGTACTATTTTAACCAATATGGCTCAGTAAACAAGGTGCCATTTGGCGATCAATTTAAAAATAATAGAAATGAAGTTGTATCGCTTACGTTATCTATACCTATCTTTAACAGATTTGAAGTGCGAAATCAAGTTCGAAAAGCCCGCTTAGATATTCAGAATAAAGAGTATAATTTGACAAACGTGAAATTAAATTTGTACAAAGAAATACAGCAAGCTTATCTAAATGCAGTATCGGCAGAGGCAAAGTATGTATCCACAGGTAAGGCATATGATGCTGCCACAGAATCGTTTCGTTATGCCGAAGAGCGTTACCGCTTGGGTAAGGCAGGGGTGTTTGAGTACAATGAGGCTCAGACCAAATTGATAAACAGCCGCTCGGAACAAGTACAAGCTAAGTATGACTTCTTGTTCAGAAACAAAATATTAGATTTCTATCAAGGTAAGGAGATTAGTCTTTAACTAGATAGGGTAATGCGAAAAATATTCGGAAAGGAGATATATCTCTTTTCCGTTTTTTTTGCCATCTACCTAAAATCAAGATAAAAAAGCATCTTAATGTAATTCTATAATCTCTAAGTCTCTGATTATGCCTTTTTCTAAAACAAAGCGAATCAGTGTTCTTACCTTATGAAAGCCCGATTTTCCAGCAGCACCTGGATTTATGTCTAAGCAATTGTATCGTTTGTCGAACATCACTTTTAAGATGTGCGAATGTCCACAAATGAAGAGGGTAGGCGGATTGGTTTCCAAAATATGTTTCACCTTTGGGATGTATTTGTTTGGGTATCCCCCTATGTGTGTCATCAAAACATCTACACCTTCTGTTGTAAATCGCATAAATTCGGAATATGTTTTTCTCAATTCACCCCCATCAATATTTCCGTATACAGCACGTAGAGGTTTGAAAGCTTCGAGTTTCTCGGCAAGCTCAGTAGAACCAATATCGCCAGCATGCCAAATTTCATCACAATTGGCAAAGTGTAGTTTGTATTTTTCGTCCCAATAGCCATGGGTATCTGATAATAATCCTATTTTTTTCATTTAGTAGCGTGCAGGTGTTTTTGTTTGTACGGAATACCAAATACTTTGCTCGATGCTTGTTCTATCTCAACTTTCCATACCATAACATGGCTTACCGACGGTTCAGAATAGTTGAATGGCTTATCGGTATATTGCTTCATTAATATGTTTAATGCTTCAATTTTTTCTTTGTCGTTTTCTATGAATGTAACTTTACCTCGACATATAACGCTGCTTCCTTGTATACGGTAACTGCAAGCCACCTCTTCGTTCTGATGCACAACATTCGTTTTTGTACAAAAGGTAATACATACATTTGGGTTTGTTTTTAGGGCAGTAACAGATGTCCCTTCTGGTGCAGAATGAAGGTATATGGTATCATTATCATACCCAAAATTCATGGGGATCACATAAGGCAATCCTTCAGGGTCTATCATCCCTACGAAACACTCTTTGCATTCGCCAATTATTTTTTCGATAGACGCACGCTCTTCACTTGTTATTGTTATCATTAGAGTTGTTTTGATACAAATATAACAATATTGCACCAAATATTTTAGCAAATAAGCTCTATACAATATGCAGATCCACCACATTGGCTGGCGGACGCTCATTCTCTAGTTCATTTTTCATAAATTCTATATAAGGGACTACATGCTTGTAAAATTCTAAACCCTTCATCGTTTTGTCGAAAGTGGGTTCGTTGTTTGCTCCCGTACGGTATTTGTTGTGGCAGTCCTGTGAACCGTCTACCGATATACCAATCAAAAAATTATTGTCTTTAAAAAAACAACACCAAGCGTCCGACATCATATCGTGTTTCTAATTCTTTTACCCTAAATTTTATCATTTAGCGAGCTAAATGATAGTATCAAAAAGAAGGGTTTTGTCTATAACACTAAAATTCTTAATATCATGTTCTATTATATGAAATTCTTTTTTTTCGTACGTCTTTTTTATACATCCTTCATCAAGGAAACTTATAAAATCGCATAATTCTAACAAAGACGAAATAATGTGTGATGAGATTAAGGTTGTATATCCTTTTGATTTCAACTTTAGTATTATATCGTTCAATATTAAGGAACTAGACAGATCTAGCCCATTGAAAGGTTCATCGAGTGTAAAAAAGTTATTTTTCTGTAATAAAATAGACATTATAACTAATCGTTTTTTCATACCTGTTGAATAATTTGTAGCATATTCTTCGAGAGGTAGATCAAACATACTATTTAAAATTTCGATATATTTATAATTGATTTTGATCTTTCTGCTAGTTAACGATAGTTCTATATACTCTATTCCTTTCATATAAGGGTAGAACCATATTTCGGCAGGTAAATATCCAATACTAGTATCTACGCTATACTTGATGTTACATCTGTTATATATATTACTATTTATGCAGTTAAAAAGAGTTGTTTTTCCTGCACCGTTCGATCCTATCAATCCGTGTACAGTCCCTTTTGCTATGTTTAGATCCAAGTTTTTTAGTACCTTTTTAGATCCATATTCTATATTTAATTTATTTATTTCTAAAATATTCATTTTTGATGACTGAGTTTGCTTTTAATCCTAAGAACACACATATAAGTAAATAAGCGAAAGATAAAATAGGGTACATTCCACAAATAACTGCTACTGGTAGTAATCCGAAAAAAGAATATATCCCCACAACTATTTGACTGTTGAATATATACTTGATACATTGAGTGCAGATTATTGTTAATAAACCTATTAAATATATGGTTATAATAATGTGAAGGTGTTGAAATCCAAAAATAAAAAAAGGTACAAAGAGTATTGTTGTATTGTATAAAATATTGATACACTTAGATTTTAATAAGTAAGAAGAGGAGGTATACATCCTAATATACATATCATTCTCTCTATACAATAGGCTGAAAAACAGCAAAATATAAAACACAATAGTAAAAACAAATAGAATTCTCTCATTGCCATTATATATTCCGAGTAATGATATTGCATATATGAAGAGTATGTATACAATATTACGGCGAAAAAAGATGATATATTCATAGCTTCCTTTTCTGAAAAATGGAGTTTTGATTGGAGGTATACTTACTTGAAAGTTAAAAAAAAATGGAATAACTAATATTAGAAATGCGTAGATAGGTAGCAGATAAATATGCCGATTAAATATGTGGATACTAATAAAAGGAATAGCTACAATAGCATATTCGAGATATATAATAAAAGTAGAGTTTTTATTATATAAATATTTAAAGATTTCCTTGTCTTTTCTTCTATTCTGTATAGTAATTAGTAGAAGAGAGAATATCACGAGTGTTATATATTCATCATTTTTTTTGTACAAATAGGTTAATCCAAAGACTAATAAAATCAATAAAACAGAAATTCTAATAATACCTAGATCGCTTAATATTCGACACAATTGTGTGAATCTGAATTTGAAAAAACTATAAATCATGGTTGTACTACAAATTTGTATGTAAACTTACATCTAAATTTATATCTCTTTAGGTGGTATAGTACTTATGTATACAAAACATATCTGTGGCGAAGGAGTTTATCGTTATATGTCATTAATCTTTTGATTTTAAATACAATAAGCTTCGGCTGTTTAATTCTAATCCATTCATCGTTTTTCATTTTCTTTGTTAAAAACATCGAACGCAATCTAATTAATTTATTTTCATATGCAAAACAAATGAAGTGTTTTCTTCATAAAATAATCTACGATAAAAGAGGTGTTTGTTTTTATGAGAAATGCGAACAAACAGGGCATAAAACTCCTAACTAAAATTTGATTGCCACCGAAGCTTTTAGCCATGTACAAGCACTTGTAATTAAATTTCAATATTCTGCTTTTATATTTTACCTTTGTTTTTGTTATGAAAAAAGACATTGACGAATTATACTACAATGCGGTCGATTTGTTGAAAAAAATGATCCGTATACCCTCATATAGCAGAGACGAAAACGCAGTTGCCGATCTGATCGAATCTTACATTTCAAGCTTCGGTTATGTTGTGCATCGAAAAGGGAATAACGTTTGGTCTCAATCTCCTCATTTCTGTTCATCTAAACCTACGATATTACTCAATTCGCATATTGATACAGTAAAACCCGTATCGGGTTGGACAAAAGATCCTTTCGATCCACTTAAGGAGGAAGATCGATTGTACGGCCTGGGTAGCAACGATGCTGGAGGCTCTTTGGTGAGTTTGCTGCATGCTTTTTTACTGTTGACGGACAGCGAGCAAGCTTATAATTTAGTGTTTTTGGCATCGTGTGAGGAAGAGGTTTCGGGTAAAAATGGTATAGAGTCCGTCTTACCCCATCTGCCTCTGCCTGCTTTTGCTGTTGTTGGCGAACCTACCCAAATGCACATTTCTGTGGCAGAAAAGGGCTTGATGGTATTAGATTGTGTGGCTAAAGGAGAATCGGGACATGCAGCTCGTAACGAGGGTGTCAATGCAATTTATAAAGCGATGGACGACATTAAGTGGTTTAGTAACTACAAATTTGATCGTGAAAGTGATTTGTTGGGAGCTGTAAAAATGAGTGTAACCATGATTAATGCAGGTACGCAACATAATGTAGTTCCTGATACCTGTACCTATGTTGTAGATGTACGTAGTAACGAGTGTTACACGAATCAAGAGTTGTATACACTAATCAAAGATCAGATACAATCTGAAGTTGTGCCCCGTTCGTTTCGACTTAACTCTTCTAAAATAGCACTTGACAATCCATTTGTGCAGCGTGCCATTACTATTGGCAGAGAGGTATACGGATCGCCCACCTTGTCAGATCAGGCATTGATGAGCTTTCCTTCTGTTAAGATGGGGCCTGGAGACTCGGCTCGTTCACATACGGCTGACGAATATATAAAGCCTGAAGAGATACGGGAAGCCATCGAATATTATTACAAACTATTAGATGGACTTAATGTTTAATCGTTGTTGTCCTGAGCTTTATTTATTAGTTTACTTAAATCATCATCTGGCTGATCTATATTGACCAAAGGTACTATATCAAGAATGGCAAACGAGGGGTCTAAGTCCAGCATTTGTGTATCAGAAGTAGACAGGCGTTTGATTAAATTATAGAATGAAAGAATGATTCGCTCACGTGCTTCTAGCTCTATATTGCGGAAGATGCGATCAACAATTATAAATGCAAAATCGCCCCTGCTTCCTTCCATCGATGGGTATCTTGATGATAGATCAACTTGGTTTTGTTTTTCCATCTCATCCAGAATCATCCGTACATACTTATCGGCATGAATGCCTACTTTAAAGCCAATTCTTAAATCTATTCGGAATATTTTTTCGGCAACAAAGGTTTTTACTGTATAATCGAACTCATGGGGGCTATCCGTTCTTTTAATCCGAACAAACCAATAGGTATCAGCCCTTTTAGGATATTTATTGAATAGCGAATAGGTTATTTTACTCTCCAGTGCATTTTTGTTATTGGCTACAGTTATGTATACCAGGTTTGTAGCTGTCTTTGCTATGCTTGTATCGTTACTTATCTCTTCAATTCGGCTTAGGTACGATTCGCTTATCTGGTCATAGTTTGTATAGTGTCTTTTTATACGGCGTCCGTTGTACCACGAATACATCAGTATAAATATGACTCCAGCTATCAATAAGGATGCAAATCCACCATGTGTAAACTTCTGCATATTGGCGATAAAGAAGCTAAACTCGATAACGAAAAAGAATGACGAAACGATGATACTAAACCAAAGGGGTTTCTTTGTTTCATCGAAGTATAGGAACAGTAATATCGTTGTCATCAACATACTCAATGTAATTGACAATCCGTATGCAGCTTCGAGGTTGGATGACGATTGAAACATGAGTACAATAGCAATACAGACAATCATCAAAATAAAATTGACGGATGGGATATACATCTGTCCTTTGACGTTCGTAGGGTATTTTATTTTTACATTAGGCCACAGATTCAGAGAAATAGCTTCGCTTACAATAGTGTATGACCCACTGATGAGGGCCTGACTGGCTATGATAGAGGCTAATGTAGCCATGAGTACCCCAATGAAGCTAAACCATTGTGGCATCATCATAAAAAATGGATTTATACCATGACCTACATCGCTAGGGTTTGCTATGATCCATGATGCCTGACCCAAGTAATTGAGTATTAAAGTTGTTTTCACAAAGACCCAAGATACACGAATATTCTTTAAACCCGTATGTCCTAAGTCAGAATATAAGGCTTCTGCACCTGTGGTACAAAGAAAAACGGCTCCTAATATAAACAAGGTGTGTGGTGCATCGATCAAAAAACGAATGGCATATAGTGGGTTAAATGCCTTTATTACACTGAGATCATGTACAAATTGGCTCATACCTACTGCACCTATCATAATAAACCAAGCGAGCATAAAAGACCCAAAATATTTGCCTAACGACCCTGTACCTAAGGGTTGAACCAAGAATATACCCAGAATAATGACGATAGTGGAGGGTATAATAGGTACTTGTGGTAGCAGGTGATTAAGTCCCTCCATAGACGAAATAACGGTAATGGCGGGGGTGATAACACCATCGGCAAGTAATGTAGCAGCACCTATGGCAGCTATAAAATAAGCCCATCGGTACTTTTGTCGGATAAGGGCATAGAGTGCCAATATACCACCCTCGCCATTATTATCAGCTTTGAGTGTTAGGATCACATATTTGAGTGTGGTTTGTATGGTGAGTGTCCAGATGATGCACGATACGGCACCTAATATATAATCGGGACGAGAAAGCTGATCGCTAGGCAAAGCCTCAAGTATAGATTTCATCACATATAGTGGTGATGTCCCTATATCGCCATATACAACGCCAACTGCCAGTATCATACCCGCTATGCCAAACGGTACTCTGTGTTTTGTATCCTCACTCATATCGCAAAACTAAAAATTTGCCAAAAGTATTGGTTTTTATTCATTAAAAAACATTTATAGCGTTAAAAATAAGATAAATGAAACAGCTTGCTTCTAATGCCATCAAGAGTTTGAATACGCACAATGTTTTTATTCAAAACTGTTTAGCGTCTCAGTTATGTAGTCTGTTTGTGTTGCATCTAAGGCAACATATAGTGGTATACTCAGCACCTCGTTATGTATTTGCTCAGTAATAGCATAGGTTTCGTCATTCCATTCCTTATAAGCATCCTGTTTGTGAGGTGGGGTGGGGTAATGCACCTGTGTCTGTATGCCATTTTTGAATAAGAATGCTTGCAATCGATCCCGTTCAGTGCATCTGATTACAAACAGGTGGAAAGCATGCTCGCTCAAGATGTCGACATGTGGCAATGTGATGAGTGGATTGGTAATCTGGGTTAAATATTTATTTGCTATCTCTTGTCGTTTTTTTGTAACATCGTCCAGATAGGGTATCTTTGTAGATAATATGGCAGCCTGAATTTCATCTAACCGAGAGTTAAAGCCTTTGTATCGATTGGTATATTTTGAGCTTGTACCGTAGTTAGCCAATGATCTTATCACAGTAGCCAATTGTTTATCGTTGGTCGTAACTGCTCCACCATCGCCCAAGGCACCTAAATTTTTGGTCGGATAGAAACTAAAGGCGGTGGCATCGCAAAGCTTGCCTACTTTGACCGACTTATAACAAGCCCCGTGTGCTTGAGCTGCGTCGTCAATCAATTTCAATCCATATTTTTGTGCAATATCGTTTAGTCTATCCATTTCGCATACCCTGCCATACAAGTGTACTGCTAATATTGCTTTCGTTTTTGGGTTTATCTTTTCTTCGATAAGTGCTGGATCGATGTTGTATGTGCCTAGTTTGGGTTCTATAAGTATAGGTTTCAAACCACATTCTGTAATTGATAATATACTAGCGATATAGGTATTGGCAGGAACAAGTATTTCGTCTCCCTCATCTATAATACCCAGTTCTCTATAGCCTCGTAATATAAGCTTTATTGCATCTAGACCATTTCCCACACCAATACATTCTTTTGCTCCACAATAGGAGGCAAAGGCGTGTTCGAAGGTGTTTACTTCTTGTCCCAAAATATACCAACCCGACCGAAGTACACGCAAAGTTGCTTCTTCAATAACTTGTTGATAAGGCTCATTTGTTTTTTTTAGATCTAAAAAAGGAATCATGTCGCAGGCTATTTTGAGGCTAATTTACTCTTTTTATATCCATACAAAAAATAAATAATCAAGCCCATCGCTAGCCAAATAAAAAAAATACTCCAATTAGACCAGCCAAGCTCGGTCATAAGATAAAGGTTGGTTAAGATACCCAGTACCGGTATAAGTGAAAACTTAAGTTGAAAGGCTGCAATAGCCAACCCAAGCCAAGCTACTCCAAAAATAAGCAATAAGGGTTTGTCCTTGATCACACTAACAAAGTCTGTTTGAGTTGTAAATAGCAGGACACCTATAACGAAACAGATACCGATGATATATTGTCCATTGATGTAGGGTACTTTAAATTTAGCTTTTTTACTATGTCCTGTATAATCAAGATAAAGAATACCGCAACAAACGGTTATAAAAGCAAAAAATGTGCCTACACTTGTTAGGTCTACCACAAAACCCATATCCAGAAATAGGGATGGAACACATACCAATAAGCCTGCAATAAGGGTAGCAAAAGTAGGTGTTTTGAATTTTGGATGTATTTTTCCGAAGCGTGCACCCAAAAGCCCATCACGGCTCATAGCCATCCAGATACGAGGTTGTCCGATCTGAAAAACCAAGATCGCACTAGTAATAGCAATTACAGCACTGATGGAAATAATACCTGCAAAGAAATTCATATCTACCTGCTGAAACACATATGCTAAAGGATCGTCAACACCCAGTTCTTTATAGTTCACCATACCCGTCAATATCAAGGTGATGGCTACATACAGTAAGGTGCAAATACCCAAACAGTACAACATGGCTCTGGGCATGTCTCGTTGAGGG
The DNA here is from genome assembly GCA_039799165.1 of Bacteroidota bacterium. Lineage (GTDB taxonomy): Bacteria > Bacteroidota > Bacteroidia > Bacteroidales > Dysgonomonadaceae > Dysgonomonas_A. The sequence continues at coordinate 36,869 of JBDLTH010000152.1, read as the reverse complement.
TTTTTACTCTCTTCAGTGGTCGTAGAAATGGAGTCGAAACCGATAAAAGAAAAAAACACGGCGGCAACACCACCCATAACACCCTGCAATCCATTGGGTGCAAAAGGAGACCAGTTTTCGGGTTTTACAAAATAAAGTCCACCAAAGATAACGGCAAATATAATGCCTACTTTCAGAAACACGAGCAGGTTGTTGACAATGCGAGACTCTTTGATGCCCACAAATACTAATGTACTCAACGCAGCAATAATCATTCCTGCTGGCACATTGATGAGGAGTTTACATCCGAATAATTCGGGTGCATTTTTGAATGTCTCAGCAGCCAATAAGGTGTTGCTGGGTAAGTTTGGTTTGCCTGCCATTACATCAGCATATGCACTATGTGCACTCATGTATCCAATAGACAAATGTTTAGGCCAATGAATATCAAAGCCTTGTAGCATGGTTGTAAAATAGCCCGACCACGATATGGCAATAACCATGTTAGATACTGCATATTCGAGTATCAACGCCCAGCCTATAATCCAAGCAAACAATTCGCCTAGAGTAGCATAGGTATAGGTATACGCACTACCACTGGTTGTAATCATGGATGCAAATTGAGCATAGCACAAAGCTGTAAAAGTACATGCAATGGCTACAAAAACAAAAAGTAAGGATACGGCAGGTCCACCATTAAATGAGGCTAGCCCGATGGTGCTGAATACTCCAGCACCTATAATGGCGGCTACGCCAAACAAGGTAAGATCGGTTACCGTCAATATTCTTTTTAGTCCATAGTCTTGTTCTTCGCCTACATGACCACCTTTGGTAATATCTTTCTTCCGAAAGAGTGATTTTAAGTTCATCTGATTATTTTTATTAGAGATCCTCAATCGGTATTTAGTTCGTATACATCATAAACCAGCCCTCTTGCTCCAAACCCTTCTTTTTGGGCAATTAGCCCTTCATTTAGGTATACGCCATTTTGCTCGGTCGATATGCCAAAATCAAAATATTTCTTATCTCGGAATACGTTTTGTACTAAATGATCGAATAGATAATCAAGAGCACCGCATGCTTTACCCACTTCCGAAGCTGATATGTATTGCACATGTGCTACTTGGAAGGTTTCGAATACAACGCATCCAGCTATTACGGTATGGTTATCGTATACATTGAAAAGGCGTATTGCATTCGGAAATTTAGCTTTTAAATATTCTATTTCTGCCAATGAATGTACAGGGGCTACGCCAAACCTTGTACTTAAATTACATTCAAGGATGTTCCAAAAAGCATGAAATAAATAATCTTCTTTTATAACAAGATTTTTCGATTGTGCTTTTCTTATACCACGTGTTCGTAACTCAGAGTAACTTACTTTGTTTTGTTGATCTATGACAGAAGCTATTGACCGCCCCAGTAGTGTAGCCTTGCATCGGAACAGTGCATACAGATCCTCATCCGAAGGCTGCTGTTGATAGATATAGGGGATTTTTTTGTAAATGAGTGTGCAAATATGTTGATCTTTGAGGTATGTCTGTAGGGTTTCGAAAATAGAAAGAATTACGTTGGTTGATGTTGCACGTGATAGTATTAAGCCTCCATACGTTAATCCTTGATGTGAGTAAAGCATTGTTTCATCTCTATTTGCTGGTAAAACAGCTACTAACTTGTTTTTGCAATAAAACAATAATGAGTGGTCTGTAAATCGATGGGCATGATAGTCCATAAAATCCCTATATAGAAGAAATGTTCCATTTTTGGATAACGAAATGTGTGTATCCCACTCTTGTTGCAAATTAGTCCTATATTTCTTTATCTCTATTACCATACAAATTTTTGTAGTCCGAATATTTTCGAACATAATCGGCTTCGTTATATCTTTCAGATGTCAACACCAAGCATACAGCCCCTGACGAATAGTTTGACTCCTTAGTCCATATACCAGGCAATACATGTATGCCTTGCATGGGTCTGTTTAGATTTAAAGTACGTTTGTTGATACCATCTTCTATTTCCACATCAAAGCTACCACTTAGTGCAACTAGAAACTGATGACATATTTTGTGAGCATGCATACCTCTTGTTTTCCCGTAGGGAATATCGTAGACAAAGAAAATTCGTTTTACGTTAAATGGAATTACGATCGAGTTGTGTACAGGTGTAAGGTTTCCACCTCGGTTTTTGATAATCGGGAGTTCTATCATAGAACAATCAAAGACTGTATTTTTTATAAATTTGATTGTTTTTTGTTGATCCAATTCTTTCACCGTTGTAGCTAAAGGCGTGTATTCTAACTTCAAAAATTGCTTAAACTGTCTAAAGTTGCGTATGTATTCGTCTTCATCATATGCTCCTGATGAGATAACGAGGCATACTGAATTGGTTGCAAAATTCTCTAACGTACGCCACATTTTTGCGGGAACGTATAAGGCTTTGTATGCCCTGTTTAGTTGGTATTTACGTTCGCTTGTGCCATTGTGCAATACAACATCAAAACTACCCGAAAGTGCAATGATAATTTCTGTTTGAGACTTAAAAGCATGACTTCCTCGTGTTTGCCCACCAGGTACATCGTATATCCAATAAAGCCTTTTTATGGCAAAGGGTATTTGTCCACCCTCCTCTATAAAAGACAGGTTTCCTCGTGCATCCTCAAATTTAGGCAAATCGAATAATCGTTCCTTAGTCTCCTTTATTTTTGTAGCCATGGCTCAGGGTTAAGTTTATTTGTACCTCTCCATAATTGGAAGTGGAGTACTGCACCTTTAGCATTACGGTCCGTGTATATTGAACCCAGAGACTGTCCAGTACTTACTTTTTGTCCTTGTTTAACAGCTACTTGTTGTATGTTTCCGTAAAAAGTATAATACCCACCATGCCTTACGATAATACAATTATTATAGCCCGGAAAGGCTATGATTCGAGATACTTCGCCATTAAATATAGCTTGGGCTTTAGCCCCTGATTGGGTTTGAATATCTATGCCACTACTATTTGTTTTTACATTCCATTTGTTATGGTTTTGTGTTCCAAAACGACCAACAATACGATGTGTGCCACTAACGGGCATGGGCAAACGACCTTTGTTTGACTCAAAATTAGAAGATAGTTTACCATTCTGTCTAGTCGTAGGTTTTCGACGTAGTTCTATATCTGCCTCCGTTTCATTTTCGTAAACAGCTGAAGATTTAGAGTTTGCACTAAGGCTTGAGGCTATTAGCTTCGCATTGCTTGCGATTCTTGTAGCTGCCGCTTTTTCAGTCTCTTTTCTCGCTATTTCTTTTCGTTCTTTCTCTTTCCGTATATTTTCTTGACGAGTTTGCTCTTCGGCTAATCTTTTAGCTTCTCTTTCTTGACGGGCAACCTCTTCGGCTATCAAACGTTCCATCTGTCCATCAAGGTTATTAGCCAGTTGTTGTTTTGTAGCCAATATCTGTTGCAACTCAGTTTGCTTTAGCTTAGCTTCAGCCATTTCTTGTTTGTAAGTATCTTCCTCGTGTTGTAGACTGCTTTGTTCTTTAGTTCTATTGTTAAGCAATACAAGTTTATCGTTTTTCGATTGCTCTAAACGCGTTCTTTTTTCTTGGAGTATTTTGTGTTTCGTTTTTATATCTACAACCTCCTTACTTCTCCATGCAGAGTAATCTTTTAGATACTTTATTCGTCGCATTGATTCTCCAAAAGATTTACCTGACAAGGCAAACAACAATTTATTTGTTTTTTGTCTTTTCACCAACACACCTTCAATAGCTTTTACGTAGGCCTGCTGTTCGCTTTTGAGACTCACCTCAAGTTTTTGTATTTCAGTATGGATAATGTGTTGCTCTTCGTCAATGGTTGCAACTTCTTGATTGAGAATCGACACTAATTGTTTACGAGAAGTTATTTGTTCGTCAATCAAGTTGATCCTATCAATGAGGGTAGCGGTGCTTTTTTGAGTTTCTTTGAGTAATATGGCAGTATTGTCTATTTCTTGTATTGTCTGTTTACGTTTTTTTTCCAACTCTTTAATCTTCCTGTCTGTCTGCGATAAAGCTGAGCAAGCAAGTAACAAAAATAGAAAGCCAACAACTAGAGATCTCATAGACTTATTTTATATAATTCTTCAATATATCCATCATCGATGTTCTTTCATATTTAGATGGCATACCTTTGTCTATGTCTATAGAGGTATCAATATCTAGTTTACCGTAATTCATCACAAGTGTAGCTTGTTTTTTCTGAATCTCTATCCGTGTTGTCATCTTAGTTGGATATATATGCTGAGCATCCTTGATAAAATCCTCATAACTCCAGTTCATCGAATAATTAGCGTTTTTTTCGCTTGCAATATTCGTTGCTATGATGCGGTCGTTGGCATCTATGATGAAATTGTATAGAATATTTGCTTTGTCTTTTGTGCGTATTTCGTTTTTCTCTGAGTTTATTTCAACAACAAAGCTATTGTAATCAGTTTTCGTTATTTGTTTTTTTCCAGGTACAAATAACGTGTTTGTAAAAAGAGCTTGCATATTGTTGTAATTGAACTGAATGTTTTTCTCCTTTTCCAGTTTCTTAATATCTTCGGCTGCATATTTTTTAGCCATTCGATCTATCAAAAATACCGAGTCGGGTGTAATATTTAGGCGTATGACCTCAGTGTTGATAAATGGGGCTAATATGGACAGTTGAATAATGTCGTCTTTCTTAATTTTTAGGCGGCTGTTTACTTTCATCCCCGATGTTTTGCCTGCGGGAATCAATTCAACCAATACCTTTCCGCTGATTGTTGTATATTTCAGTTCAGTTTCTAATATATCATCAATCAATTGGTTTTGACTTTTTTTGATAACAGAACCATTGTTACTTACTATTTCTTTTTTTGCTTTACAGGCTGATAGTGAGGTGATAATGCTAATGAATAGGATTGTTCTGTATAGTTGATTCGTATAATTCATGTTCAATTTTCTGCTACGTAGGTTTTTGTTTCAATTTTTTTATCAAGAGTTTTCGATTCGCTCCCTTTCTCTTTGGCTTTTATCCAATATTCGAGAGCCTTGTCCTTCTCGTCAGTCATGTACAACACATCACCGTAATGCTCAAGAACTTCGGTGCTTACCTCTTTTTCTTTTTCTAAACTATGGTTTACTGCTTTTTCTATATATATCTTGGCCATAGAATATACTTCTTTCTGAAAAAGAACCCATCCGTATGTGTCTAAGAACGTAGGATTTGTAGGCTCAGACTTGATGGTTATACTACTCATTTTTTCGGCCTTGTCTAAATCTTTTTTGGCTATTGATAAATAGTAAGCATAGTTATTGAGCACCCCCACATTTTGAGGATTGTACTTTAGGGCTTTGTCGTATTCGATAAACACAGAATCTTGCACCTTCAATTCGTGAAATATGCTACCTCTTTGGCTATGAAACTCAGATAATAAGCCAGGGTTGCTTGGGTCAACAAATACAATACCCTTGTCTATGGTTTTCAAGGCTTCTTTATATTCCTTTTTTTGATATTGTCCTGCCGATAAGTAGAAATAATACAAGGGCTGTTCGGGCAGGTAAGATATAGCCGATTTGCATACATCAATAAGGGCATCTATGCTGTCCATGTCGGTCGATTGCAATAATTGCTCCCAACCCAAGGTGTTAGTTGGGTCAGACTCCGCATATATACGGTACTGAAAGTTGGCATCTTTCTTTTTGTTTTGCAACATCAAGAGGTTACCGTATAGTAGATTGAATTTAGCTTCTTGCGGATACTGTATCATCAATGAGTCGATCAGCAGGTTTGCTTTTTGAGTCTCTTGCTTGTTTTGTTGCAATATGCCAATATATTGGGTCAATATCCCGATTTTCTCGTCTGTATCCGTTTTTGCACTAAACAATGCCGATTTGAGTTCGGTTTCGGCAGCTTCTTTGCTTCCTGTTGTTTCGTAATAATTAGCCATTGAGGTTATCAGTAACGGATTCTCAGGATCTATAGCCTTCGCTTTGTTCAAAGACGCATACGCCTCTTTGTTTTTTCCGTCTTGCAAAAATAAATTACCTTGCAAGATGTAATATCTCACATCGTTGGGGTTTTTATCAATATATTTCTGCACCTCAGCAAAAGCCTTTTTCTTATCGTTTAGGGCAGAATATAATGCAAATTTTTGCATGGTTATTTTCTCATTCATGCCTGTCGTACGCTCATAATCATTAAGTGCTTCTATTGACCTTGCAAAATCACCATTCAGTCGGTATACTTCTGATAGGTACATGTACAATTCGACCTTCATGGGGTTGAGAGCGATCAGTTTTTGGTAGATGTTGGCAGCTTCTTTAAACTGTTCCTTTTCTACTGCCGATCCCGCCAAGGCCATGTTGTAGTAAAAATTGTTCGAATCATACTTTACCGCTTTGTTATAGTAAGCAAATGCTTCGTCTTTGTTTTGGAGCGAACTGTGAAAGTTACCTAACTCGAACAATACGTTAGCATTGGTCGAGTCAATAAGCATACAATATTTTAGATAGTCGTATGCCGATCCGCTTTTATCTACCGATTTTGCATTCATGGCATCGTAGAAATAATAATCAAACTTGCGTTGATCTTCTACTGATAAATTTTGTTTTGCGATTGGCTGTGTTTTATTTTGCCCATGGATCGTACTCAATGCTGAGGCAAAAAGAACCGCAAATAAGATTATAATGTTCTTTTTCGACATAATGTTTTAATATCGTAGTGAAGCTATTAAGGGTATTTATTGTTTATTTGCCAGTGTGACCAAATCCGCCTGCACCTCGCTCTGTGTTGTTGATGGTATCTGTTTCATCCCAAGCTATCTGAGCATATGAAGCAATCACCATCTGGCAGATACGCTCTCCATTCTGAATGGTAAAAGGCGTACTGGATAAGTTGACCAATATCACACCTATTTCGCCTCTGTAATCGGCATCTATCGTTCCCGGTGAGTTAAGTACCGTAATGCCATGTTTTAGAGCCAGTCCGCTTCGGGGACGTATTTGAGCCTCGTATCCCTTAGGCAATTCAATAAAAAGCCCTGTTGGTATCAGTTCCCTTTGTAATGGTTGTAGTATTATATCTTCGTCAATATTGGCCCGTAAGTCAAGACCTGCCGAATATTTAGTAGCATATTCGGGCAAGGGATGAGACGATTTATTTATAATTTTGATTTTCATTTTTCGAGGTATTTTATATTCTCCTTTGCGAAATTAATTAATTCTTTATCAAAGTAAGACAAAATACTAATTTCTTAACGTTTAATCAGATTTTGTGTGGCTTAAGATAAGACATGTTCATTAAGACAACGGCCAAAAGAATCAATGTAATTCCTATCCACTGCCCCAAGTTAACCTCTTCGCCTAATACAGACCAAGCCATTGTTACCGATACAGGCAACTCGAGAGAGGCTAATATGCTACCCAAGCCGATGCCTACAATAGGCATACCTTTAGTAAATAATAGGGGCGATAAAATTGTGCCAAAAAGAGCAATAATAATACCCCATGTCCACAATACATCGCTATTGAATTGTTGGGTGAGCGAATAGCCCCAGATAAGTAATGTGGTGCACAACGAACCCAATAGTATATACATGCTTCGGGTTATAGGTGGATAGCCAGTGCCTATATTATTGGTAACATAGAGGCTGCCCGAATAGGTTACTGCTGCTAGTAAACCCCATGCTATACCTCGCCAGTCTGTCTGTTGATTGTTTTCGAGAAGATTAGTTGCCAAAACTGTACCTATAAGTATAACAAGTATAGCCAGAAAAGTATTCTTTGACGGTTTTACACCATTCTTAAAGTAGTCAATAACAGATCCCATCCATACTGATTGCATAAGCATTACGATACATACGGATACTGATGCGTAGCTAAGTGATATATAATAAAACGAGCCTGTAAGCCCAAAAGGGATACCACCCAGTATAAGCTGTAATTTGGTTTTGGGTCTTATATTTTGACATGAAGAGGGCTTTGTTAGCCGTTGAATAAGGTTTAATACAACAAGTGCTGCAAATCCGACTGTGTTTTGGGCAACAGTGAGCTCTCCAGTTGAATATCCTGCATCACCAGCCAGTTTTATAAAAACAGCCAACATGCCATAGCAAGCGGCTCCAAGACCTACCAATAGTATGCCTTTTAATAATTGATTACTCATTCAGTTTTTTAAATTGTATTGTCTTTCTCTAAATGGTTGATGAGTCCTTGACACGCATCTTCGAGCAAGTCCAGTACCAATTCAAAGCCATCTGCTCCCGAGTAGTAAGGGTCGGGAATATGGTCATGACTAAAGTTTTGAGAAAAATCGACCATTCGGTATACCTTCTTTTGTGATTCAACATCGGGACTTAGCCGCATCACATTGCTGTAATTACTATCGTCCATTGCCAGTATCAGGTCAAACTCGTTAAAATCATCAGACATGAATTTGCGAGAAAGCGAGTCGAAACTGTATCCCCTCTTAGCCCCATGTTTTCGCATGCGATGGTCGGGCAAATCGCCATCATGATAACCCGATGTGCCAGCGGAGTCTATTTCTATCGTTGCATCCAATCCTCTTTCATGAGCCATATGCTTCATTATCCCTTCAGCTGCTGGAGATCTGCATATGTTTCCTAAACAGACAAAGAGTATTTTGTGTTTTTCTTTTTGGGAAGTCATTATAATATCATTTTTTGTAGTGTACAATTAGCAAAGGTAAGGCTTAAATTTATACCGTAAAAATACATTGGTGGCTATAAAAACAAATCGGGTTGTGTAGTCGATTCAAAATATCGATCAACCAATCTAGATATGGCATAGTCGGGCAAATTAGCGATATCTATTTCCGTAAATTTTTCGGTAAACGAATCATCGCCTATTATTTCTACTTTGTGAAAATTGGCATAAATAATTTGATGCGAAAGTACATGTTTGAGCGAGAAGTTCACATTATATATATGTAACACTTTAGCACCCTTAAACAAGTTACCAAAAGCATCTGTTTTTTGTAGCTCTTCGAACGACAATCTTGTTTCGGTCTCAATGAGAGGCAACTCATACAGGTTTTTCCAAATATCGTTTCCAGTTCGTTTATTTATATAAACTAACGACTGATTGCGTATCTCGAAATAATTGAAGAAGCGATCTTTTGTTTTTGTCTTGCCTTGTTTTACTGGATACTTTGATACTTGACCATCGATGTAAGCCAAGCATTTTTCGTTGAAAGGGCAAAACCCACACTTGGGCGATACGGGTACGCATTGCAAAGCGCCAAACTCCATAATAGCCTGATTGTGTAGTGCTGGTTCTTGTTTATTAAGTAATTTTTCGGACAATTCAGTGAACAATTTCTTACCCTTACTTGTATCTATAGGGGTGTCTATTGCAAATAAGCGGGAAAGGAATCTGAAGACATTCCCATCTACCACCGCATGGGGTAGCCCAAAAGCGAAAGATGCAATTGCAGCTGCGGTATATTCCCCCACACCTTTGAGCGATAGAATGGCTTTATATTCGGAAGGGAAAACGCCTTCAAATGTTGTAGCCATTTCTTTTGCTGCGTTGTGCAGATTGCGTGCTCTGCTGTAATAGCCCAGCCCTTGCCACAGCTTGAGAATATCATCCTCGTGAGCATTTGCCAATGACGTAATATCTGGAAATGTTTTCTGAAATCTTAGATAATAGTCCAAACCTTGAGCCACACGAGTTTGTTGTAGTATGATTTCCGAAATCCAAATGAGGTATGGATCGTTCGTGTTTCGCCAAGGCAGGTCTCTTTTGTTAGTTGAGTACCAATTGATTATGTTGTAGCTAACAAACGAACCGTTTTCGCTCATATTGTTTATTTGTAAATCACTTATATCCATTTGTCAAAACATAATAGGTTGAAAAAGAATCACAAAGTTACTTTAATTAGTCTTAAAAGATATAATTTGTGTGTTTTTTGATGAAAAATGAGATTCAATTATTTTAAAACGAGATAAAAAAGCTATATATTTGCAGTCCAAAAAATTAGTAATTAACAATAAAAAAAGGAAATAATAAGATGACTAAAGCGGATATCGTTAACGAGATTGCGAAGAATACGGGTATCGACAAAGCTACAGTTCTTACAACTGTTGAGTCTTTCATGGAAGTAGTTAAGGGGTCTCTTAGCAAAAGTGAGAATGTTTATTTAAGAGGTTTTGGTAGTTTTATTGTTAAAAAACGTGCGCAAAAAACAGCTCGCAATATTTCAAAAAATACAACGATCATTATTCCAGAGCATAACATTCCTTCATTTAAGCCAGCGAAGGTTTTCGTAAATCAAGTAAAGAAATAGTATTAATAGGAGTATTAACATCACTTAAATATAAACAAGATGCCAAGCGGTAAAAAAAGAAAAAGACATAAAATGTCAACGCATAAGCGTAAGAAAAGACTAAGAAAAAATAGACATAAGAAGAAGAAATAATGTCTTTTTAGTCTTAAAAGTAGAACAAAAGAGCCACGAGAACAAACTTAAAGGTAGTATACTTGTTTTAAGTTTGTTCTTTGTGCATTTAAAGAGAAGATGGTATGATTTTACTAGAACCTCGGCACGAAGTTTAGAGGTAGTATCATAACAAATTTAAAAGATATAGTGATAGAAAATGAATAGCGAACTTGTAGTTGATGTCCAATCACAAAATATATCTATAGCTGTACTTGAAGATAAGAAGTTAGTAGAACTTCAAAAAGAAGGACAGAATATATCGTTTGCGGTTGGCAACATTTATGCCGGTAAGGTTAAAAAACTGATGCCCGGTCTGAATGCTGCATTTATAGACATTGGATACAAAAAAGAAGCATTTCTTCATTATTTGGATTTAGGGCCACAGTTTTGTTCAGTTAATAAATTTTACAAACAAGCCTTAAGCGACAAAAAGCGTTTTCCCTCAATATCAAAAATGCCTCTCGAAGCCGATATTGATAAAGATGGAAGTATCAGCGATATGTTGAAAGTGGGACAAGAAATATTGGTGCAGGTTGCAAAAGAACCTATTTCGACCAAAGGACCACGATTGACATCCGAAATTTCGTTTGCAGGAAGATTCATAGTCTTGATTCCTTTCAATGACAAAATATCAATATCGCAAAAAATAAAGTCAAAAGAAGAAAGAGCTCGTTTACGTCAGCTAATACAAAGTATCAAACCCAAAAATTTTGGTGTTATCGTACGTACTGTTGCCGAAGGAAAAAAGGTAATAGAATTGGATAACGAACTCAAAACCTTGGTTAAACGATGGGAAGAGAATCTGCCAAAGATTCAAAAAGAAAAATTACCCACGTTGTTGTATGAAGAAACAGGGCGTATAGTAGGACTTCTAAGAGATGTTTTTAACTCAACGTTCCAAGAAATTCACGTCAACGACAAAGAAATATACAACCAAATAAAAGATTACATTGGTCTTATTGCTCCCGAGAAGAAAGACATTGTAAAGTTGTATACGGGCGATCTTCCTATTTTTGATGCTTTTAGCGTAACCAAACAAGTCAAAGCACTCTTTGGCAAAACCGTAACTTTCCGCAACGGGGCCTATCTTATTATTGAGCATACTGAAGCATTGCATGTGATAGATGTCAATAGTGGCAATAGAGCTAAGACCAAAGAAGTAGGTCAAGAAAACAATGCCTTTGAAGTCAATTCAGCGGCAGCCGAAGAAATTGCACGTCAATTAAGATTGCGAGATCTGGGTGGTATTATTGTGATCGACTTCATTGATATGGTAGAAGGGGAGCATCGTAATAAATTGATGACTAGGATGCAGGAGCTAATGTCAAATGACAGAGCAAAGCACAATATATTGCCTCTTAGTAAGTTTGGTTTGATGCAGATTACCCGTCAACGTGTGCGTTCCGAGATGGTAATAGATACAACGGAAATATGTCCTACATGTTTCGGTAAAGGAGAGATTAAGCCCTCGATACTTTTTACAGATTCATTGCAATCCAAAATCAGCTACTTAGTACATAAGCTGAATGTGAAGAAATTTACTCTACATGTGCATCCATACATTGCGGCATTTATTAATCAAGGATTTCCTTCCTTAAAGTTTAGGTGGATGTGGAAATATGGTCTTGGAATGAAAATTATTCCCGATCAAAGTCTCGCATTTATGGAGTATCATTTTTATGATATGAATAAAGAAGAAATAGACTTGAAGCAAGAAATAGAACTTAAATAATAAAGAAGAGCGAGTGTAATTTGTTTACACTCGCTCTTCTTTATTATTTAAAGTAAATATATTTTTCGAGTACAATCACTCGTCTTATCTAATATTTAAAAAAGAAGTACGGAACCTGTATCTTTCGCCCATCCATTGGTATGACATATCCTAGGAATCTTCCAGCCATATCGTACTTGACAATTAGTGTATAAAAAGTAAAACTAAGATAAGTGCCAGTTGTATTTGTTGTCATAGTCCAATTAACACCTTTTGTTTGTGTTGAATAATTACTATACCCTGCTGGAGATGGAATATCAACTCTTGCGACAACCGCATCCGCAGGAAGTTTTACTTGTTGTGTAAAACAATAAACCTCACAAATATAAGCACCTGTTGGTATACCTTTATCACCACTGCGAATAATAACTTTTTCATTCTTTGAAGCCAAAATCATATTCCCAGTGCTGTAATATGGTCCCACAAATCCAGCTTTTAATTGAGAATTATTTATATCTATTGAATCTGGAACGAAGGTAACTACCATTGTTCTATCTCCAAGGTTAATGGTTTGGGGAACATCAGATTCGTTAATTGTTCCAGAGATAGTTTTGAGTTGTTCGTTTTCCAATTCACTCTGACTACAAGAGAAAAGGAATAATAGTGAAAAGAAGAAGATAATGTTTTTTTTCATGTTTTTCGTTTGTTAAGTTTTTAATTAGTCTGTTAATGTTAATTAGCTATATTTGTCTCTAAATATAAGTGTAGTAGAATATTATATAGACGAAGATAATACATAGAATATATAAAACAACTAAAATATGCACTTTTTTTTGCAAATACACCTCTTTTTTCATTGACTTAATTACACAAAACACAGTTATAAACTAAAATTTAGGCAGTTTCTTAGTATATTTGCGATTCTTTTTAGAATATGCAACTACCATGAATAAAAACTTCAACAGAACCCTTGTTACCTCGGCATTACCTTATGCCAATGGACCTGTTCATATCGGACATTTGGCCGGAGTGTATATACCTGCTGATATATATGTAAGGTATCTGCGATTGAAGGGCGAGGAGGTTATCCACATAGGAGGTTCGGACGAACATGGTGTGCCGATCACAATTCGAGCTAAAAAAGAGGGTGTAACACCACAAGATGTGGTAGATAAATACCATACCATCATCAAGCAGTCATTCAGCGAATTTGGTATCTCTTTCGATATATATTCTCGTACCAGTTCAGATATACATAAGCAGACAGCGTCTGGCTTTTTCTTGGATTTGTACAATAAAGGGGCTTTTGAAGAAAAAACAGCCGAGCAGTATTATGACGAAGAGGCCAACATGTTTTTGGCAGATCGTTACATTATGGGCGAATGCCCTCATTGTCATAACCCCAATGCTTATGGCGACCAGTGCGAAGTATGTGGTACATCACTTAGTCCCACCGATCTGATAAATCCAAAATCGACCATTACAGGCAAAACGCCCGTGATGAAAGAAACCAAACACTGGTACTTGCCTTTAGATAAGCACGAAGCTTGGTTGAAGCAATGGATACTTGAAGACCATAAAGAGTGGAAAACCAACGTGTATGGTCAATGCAAATCGTGGTTAGATATGGGTTTACACCCACGTGCCGTAAGTCGTGATTTAGATTGGGGTGTACCCATCCCTTTACCAGAAGCCGAGGGCAAGGTGCTGTATGTCTGGTTTGATGCCCCAATCGGATATATTTCGAATACTAAAGAATTGTTTCCTGACGATTGGCAAAAGTGGTGGAAGTCAGAAGACACACGTCTGCTGCACTTTATAGGAAAAGACAATATCGTATTTCATTGCATTGTGTTTCCAGCTATGCTTAAGGCGGAAGGTTCGTATATTCTACCCGAAAATGTACCTGCAAATGAATTTTTGAACCTAGAAGGAGACAAAATATCTACATCGCGCAATTGGGCTGTGTGGTTACACGAATATCTACTTGATTTTCCTAATCAGCAAGACATATTACGTTATGTACTTACCTCAAATGCTCCAGAAGCCAAGGATAATGATTTTACATGGAAAGATTTTCAGGCTCGTAATAACAATGAGCTGGTCGCTGTCTTTGGCAATTTTGTAAACAGAGCTTTAGTGCTTACTCAAAAATATTTTGACGGAAAAGTACCTCCTCTCCACGATCTGACTGATTATGATAAACAAACTTTAGCCGAGTTTGCTAATATCAGAACCGATATAGAGAAGCATCTGGATACGTTCCGTTTTAGAGATGCTCTGAAAGAAGCGATGAATTTAGCTCGCATAGGCAATAAGTATTTGGCAGATACTGAACCGTGGAAGACGGTGAAAACAGATATGGCACGTACCGAAACTATTTTGCATATTTCGCTCCAAATAACAGCTAATTTGGCTATTGCTTTTGAGCCATTTTTGCCTTTCAGTACAAAGACAATTCGTCAGTTTCTGAATATCCAATCGTTAGCTTGGATGCAATTAGGATCGACCGATATTTTAGCAACTGGACATCAGCTAAATCAGCCAGATTTATTGTTTGCTAAAGTTGAAGATGAAGCAATTGAATATCAAGTTCAAAAACTGTTAGATACAAAGAAAGCAAATGAGGCTGTAGAGGTAAGAACAAGCCCCATAAAGGCGAATATTGCTTTTCTCGATTTCGAAAAAATAGACATTCGTGTAGGTACCGTATTGGAATGTATAAAAATACCTAAAGCTGATAAGCTATTGCAATTTTTGATTGATGATGGAATCTCCAAAAGAACCATTGTTTCAGGAATTGCCCAATGGTATAAGCCCGAAGACTTAGTAGGCAAGCAAGTTTGCTTCATCGCCAATTTAGAGCCTCGAAAACTCAAAGGCGTAGAGTCGTGCGGGATGATATTATCTACCGAAAACCCAGACGGTAGCCTATCTATTATACAACCATCTACTTTGGTTGCCTCAGGTAGTAAAGTTGGTTAATCCTTCGAGCTTTCAGAGAAACGTAGCTTAAACTACTATAAAACACTCTAGTCTTTATCAAAAGCTAGAGTGTTTTTTGTACTTTGCGGTAACAATGCTATGCTATGTATTAAATATTACTTTAAATATCTAAATAGTTTCCTTTAGTTGGTATTATTATCATTGATTTATATAAATTTGTTTCAATTAGCATAAAATTTAAATCTGAGAGTTAAAATCGAATGAAAGATTTTTTTAAAAATGTTTTTGCCACAGTAGTAGGTGTGTTTATCAGTATGCTTGCTTTGGGAGGTATTCTGGTTTTGCTTTTTGTAGGATTGATAGGGATATTCGCCAATAAGTCAAGCCAACAAGTTGTTGTAAACGAAAATACGATACTCTCGATCAATATGTCGGGGGTGTTGAAAGATAGAGTAATCGAAAATCCACTATTCGAATATTTTCAACCGAGTGAATCTACTGAGATCGGATTAGTAGATATATTGAGTGCTATAAAACAAGCCAAGGAGAATAATAATATCAAAGGAATCTACATTCGATCAGGTTATTTTTCTGCCTCAATAGCGTCTTTAAATGAAATACGAGACCAGCTAGAAGATTTTAAAACAACAGGAAAGTTTGTGATAACTTATGCTGATGATTATATACAAGGCGGATATTTTTTGTCTTCGATAGCAGACAAAGTGATAATGAATCCACAAGGATCGCTCGATTTGCATGGCTTATCGGTGAGCCGTACTTTCTATAAAGACATGTTCGAGAAAATAGGCGTAGAGATGCAAGTCTTTAAAGTAGGTACTTACAAGTCCGCAGTAGAACCCTATTTGCTAGACAAGATGAGTGATGCCAATCGTGAGCAGGTAAGTTCTTTTGCCAATAACATATGGTCGTCTATGCTCGACAAAATAGCACAATCAAGGAAGGTCTCGAAAGAAGACCTAAACAAATTGGCTGATAAGTTAGCCATCTTTCAAGAAAGCAACTTTATAAAAGAAAGTGGTTTAGTTGATGAGCTTTTGTACGAAATGGATGTAAAGAAGCTTCTTGCTGATAAACTAGGTCTTGCAGATGTAGGCGATTTAAATCAAATGAGTATTGCAAATATGGCAACTTTGCCTGCATCCTCGAACAACAAAACAACCGACGAAATTGCTGTACTATATGCCGAAGGATCAATTGTAAGTGGCAATAGTAGTTCTGAGATAAATTCTCGCTATCTGATAAAGGAGATAATAAAACTGCAAGATGATGATGATGTAAAAAGTGTTGTTTTGAGAGTAAATTCACCTGGAGGCAGTGCATATGCCTCGGAGCAAATATGGAGGGCGTTGGCTAACTTGAAGGCTAAAAAGCCACTTGTGGTTTCGATGGGCGATTACGCGGCTTCGGGTGGATATTATATTGCCTGTAATGCCTCTAAGATATACGCACAACCCAATACCTTGACAGGGTCGATAGGTATCTTTGGTCTGTTTCCTAATATAGCAGGCTTAACAAAGAAAATAGGGCTTACATTCGATCAGGTAAATACGAATACGTTCTCTGATTTTGGCGATATAACTCGCCCAATGAAAGAAGAAGAGAAAGCGATTCTTCAAAAATATATAGAAAGAGGCTACGATTTGTTTTTGACTCGTTGTGCCGAAGGACGAAATATGTCAAAAGAAGATCTCGATAAAATAGCACAAGGTCGTGTTTGGACAGGTACTCAAGCCATAAGCATTGGGTTGGTTGATGCCTTGGGCGGTATTGATGATGCTGTCAAAGAAGCTGCTGCATTGGCATCTGTTGAAAGCTACTCAGTAGGAGAATATCCTGTTAAGCCGAATGCCTTTGAAGCATTTTTTGATACACCAAAAGAAGAGCTTGCAACACGTGCTTTGAAGTCGTATTTGGGTGCCGACTTCCAGTTGTTTAAAAACATAAAGGATATGAAAGATTTGCAGAAAGAAGACTTTATTCAAGCACGTATGCCTTTTGATATACAAGTAAAATAATAGAAGCTAGGTAAAGATAAACTCGATGTCTAAAAAAAGTGTAGTACATATCAACAAATGGTTGTTGCCACTAGCGTGGTTATACGGCATTGTTGTGTTGATACGAAATAAATTTTTTGCATGGGGTGTACTGAAACAAAAAAAATACGATATTCCAGTAATTTGTGTGGGTAATATTACTGTTGGAGGAACAGGAAAAACACCACATATCGAATATTTGGTCGATTTACTTAAACCCGAATTTAAAGTTGCGGTTTTGAGCAGAGGATACAAGCGTAAGACAAAAGGATTTGTTTTGGCAACATCCACATCCACCGCCTTTGATATTGGTGACGAACCTTATCAAATCAAACGTAAATATCCAGATATTATAGTTGCCGTAGATGCACAACGCCAGCGAGGTATAGAGACCTTACTAAGGTTGAGTCAAGATCAAAAGCCTGATGTTATTCTGTTAGACGACGCTTTTCAGCATCGCTATGTAAAACCATCATTAAGCATATTACTCACTGACATTAATCGTCTCATGTCGCAAGATGCACTTTTGCCAGCAGGCAGGTTACGAGAGCCAGTGCATTATGCCGAAAAAGCAAACATGATTGTGGTAACAAAATGCTCATTGGAGATTAACCCACTCGAACAAAGAATTGTAAATAAAGATCTTCAAGTCTATCCATATCAAGATCTATTCTATACATCTTTCCAATACGGTATGCTTACTCCCGTTTTTCAAGGAAGCTATCCCAAGTTGCCCATTAGTGTGCTTAAAAACAGAGAACTTGTAGTGCTTACAGGCATTGCAAACCCCGAACCTTTTTATGATAAATTGAGAGTATATACCTCTAAGCTCACCGTTCTAAGCTATCCCGATCATTATGAGTTTAAGAAAGACGATATTTCGAAGATTCAGTCAACTTTCGAAGCCATTTCAGGTTCTAATAAGCTTATACTAACTACCGAAAAGGATGCTACACGTTTGCGGATATTTGATTATTTGGATGAACCATTCAAAAAAAACATTTATTATCTGCCCATAGTAGTTACTTTTGTTAATTCAGAAGAACAAGATATATTCAATACTAAAATTATAGACCATGTTAGAAAAAATTCAAGAGACAGCTAATTACGTAAAGAGCAAAGCTGCTCAGATACCACAATATGCAATTATTCTAGGTACGGGCTTAGGCGAATTGGCAAATGCAATAAGCGACAAAAAAGAAATTCCGTATAACGAAATCCCAAACTTTCCTGTATCAACAGTAGAAGGACATAGCGGAAAACTCATTTTCGGAAAACTGGGTTCGATAGATGTTATTGCGATGCAAGGACGATTCCACTACTACGAAGGATATGATATGAAAGAGGTAACCTTTCCTGTGCGTGTATTTCAGGCATTGGGAGTAAAGTATCTTTTTGTATCCAATGCGGCTGGAGGTATGAACGGAAGCTTTGATGTAGGCGATATTATGCTGATCGATGACCATATCAATACATTTCCAGAGCATCCCTTGCATGGAAAAAACATTAGTGCATTAGGAACTCGCTTCCCTGATATGAGCAATGCCTATGACAAAGACCTTCGTATGTTGGCAATGGATATTGCAAAAGAGAATAACATCAAACTTCAGCATGGGGTGTATGTGGGGACGCAAGGACCTACGTTCGAAACTCCTGCCGAGTATAATTATTTCCGAATAATAGGCGGAGATGCTGTGGGCATGTCTACCGTACCCGAAGTCATTGTTGCAAATCACGCCAAGATGAAGGTATTGGCTTTTTCTATTATTACCGATTTAGGGGTTATAGGCAAAATAGTAGAAGTTACGCACGAGGAGGTACAAGAAGCAGCCAAAATAGCACAACCTAAAATGGCATTTATCATTCAAGAGGTTTTAAAAAGAATACATAAATAATGCAAGATCAACGAACAGAGATAGCTAAGTTAGGCGAATTTGGTTTGATAAAGCATTTGACAACAAATATTAAATTAAAAAACAGTAGCTCTAGTCTAGGTGTAGGGGATGATGCAGCGGTATTGTCATATACTGACGATTCTAAAAAGCGGGTTTTAGTTACTACCGATTTGTTATTAGAAGGAATTCATTTCGATCTCATCTATGTGCCTCTGAGGCATTTGGGGTATAAGTCGGCAATCGTAAATTTTTCCGACATTTATGCTATGAATGCACAGCCCAAGCAGATAACAATATCGTTGGGTATATCTAAACGCTTCTCGGTCGAAGACCTTGACGAGTTTTATGCAGGTATTTATTTAGCTTGCGATGAATATGGTGTAGATGTAATAGGTGGAGATACCAGTGCTTCGTTAACTGGATTAACCGTATCCATTACTTGTATTGGCGAAGGTTACGAAGACACCATTGTAACTCGCAGTGGAGCTAAGGATACCGATATTATTTGTGTGTCGGGCGATCTGGGAGCTGCTTATATGGGTTTACAATTGCTAGAAAGAGAAAAAGCAATCTTTGATGGTAAAATCGAGTTTGCACCAGATTTTGGAGGGAAAGAGTATCTGCTCGAAAGACAACTTAAACCCGAGGCTCGCAAAGATATAATCCAAATGCTGGCTAAAGAAGGTATTGTGCCTACTTCGATGATTGATGTATCGGATGGGATTTCGTCCGAATTGATTCATCTCTGTACACAAAGCAAAGCGGGATGTAGAATATACGAAGAGCGTATACCGATCGATTACCAAACTGCGGTGATGGCAGAACAGTTTAATATGAATGTAACTACCGTTGCCCTGAGCGGAGGTGAGGACTATGAATTATTATTTACCGTGCCTTTGTACAAGCACGATGTTGTATCTAAAATGAAAGGTATACACGTGATTGGACATATCACTAAAGAGTCGCTGGGTATGGCATTAGAAACTCGTGATAATACCGAAATACCGATCAAAGCTCAAGGTTGGAATTCATTAGAATCGGAATAAAAAAGTTACTCCTCAGATAATAAAATAGGGATAAACCAATTGGCTTATCCCTATTTCTATTTTGCATTATTAGTTCTACAACCTCTATTTTACTCCATCTATACGGCGTGTAATATAGCCATACACAATAAGGGCAATTGCTGATATAAGACCGATAATGAAGAAGAAGAACCAGATATAATGAGCATGCTCGGTAGCTGCTGCATACGCTTCGGTAGTATAGCCTCTGGGGTCGGGGCAATAACGCTCGAGTAAGAAACCCGACATGCCAAATGCCAAAATAGACGAAATAAATGAGTGTAAATGACTGAATCCGAGATATAGACCTTCTTCTCCTTTAGGTGATTGTAACGAAAAATATTCGAGAAATCGAGGAGAAATAAAACATTCTGCTAATGCCTGGAAGGCGATACCAATAATCATCATCAGCGTTACAGGGTGTATACTACCCCAGATAAGCTCGTTGCCAAGCATAGAACCCGAAGCCATAATAAGGGCTGATATGGGGATGATGAACATGCCCACTGTCATGGAAGCTAAAGCTGAACGTTTTTTCATCAGCGATGTAACCAAATTGACAAAAAGAAATACCACAAATGGATTGACATTGGCTATCCATCCAGGCGAAGCATCTTGACCTACTAAGCGAATTACGTATTTAGGCATAGTAGCATACATTTGTTGTTGTACCATCCAAAAGCCACTAACGATAAGAATAAGTGTGATTAATCGAACATTTGCACAGACTTTAACAAGAGCTTTCATTATGCTCTTGAATGTTTTACCCTGTCCTGCTGTGTTAGATGATTGGTACAAAAAATATACAGCAATCAGAGCCAATAATGTCATAAATGCCGAAAAATAATTTAGATACACCAGCCCTACATCACCCAAACTTTTGCGAAGAGGGTCTACAACTGTTTTCCCTGTAAAAGCTCCGATGTTTACCATCATATAAAAGATGGCAAAACCTCTAGCACGTGTTTCCTCGGTTGTTTCTTTGGCAACTGTGCCAGAGATAACCGATTTGATAAAAGCACCTCCAATAACAATCAATAGTAGCACTGGTGCTATGATCCATTGCTGAAGGCTACCTAGCAAGCCTGTAAACTTAGTATCGTGTCCAAATGTAACCAATCCTCTATCTTTAAAAAAACTAGAGAAAATGCCATCACCAGTACCTGTTCCGTAGCTTACAAGTCCTGCATTTTCGAACAGGGTAGGAAAGACACCCAAGCCCAAATAGCCAAGGGTAAGCAGAGCAAAGGCAATAATTATAGATTGTCTAAAACCTATTTTGTCGGCAAAAGCACCTAAGAATGTAGGTAATAGATACAATAGAGCCGAAAATGTTCCAGAGATGAAACCTGATGTAATATCTGAAAAACCCCATACATTCGATAGGTAGATAGTTAGAACGATGAATACGGCATAATATGCTAACCGTTCTAATAATTCAACAGAATTGGCTACCCAAAATGCTTTTGAAAACTTATTCATAAGGACTTAGATTCTTATTTTGGTTTTTTGAAAAATGGC
This sequence comes from Bacteroidota bacterium, assembly GCA_039799165.1. GTDB lineage: Bacteria > Bacteroidota > Bacteroidia > Bacteroidales > Dysgonomonadaceae > Dysgonomonas_A. The sequence goes on along the minus strand of JBDLTH010000152.1, from coordinate 15,244 downwards.
TTTATATAATATGTCAGACGTACTGACATTATACGATGTGCTGATCTTGAAAAATCATCCGATTTTCGGCTATTGTAAATGTCGCCAAATCCCATATAATATCTTCCTTCGAGCGAAAAATTGCCGATGGCTGTTCGCAGTTCACCTCCTAGCCCAGCCACCAACCCGTAGTCGAAATTTCTGTCTGCCTTTTTATTATATTGAGCTATTTCGTTTACAATTGGGTCGGGTTTTTCGTTTGTTAACCATGCCTGCAACTTGTCGTTAAGCGTTTCTTTCTCGCTTATCAGGTATTGAACTTTGGGACCAATATTTACAAATCCCCTTATCTTTTTGCTCCCAAAGTAAATATGGGTCATAAAAGGCAGTTCAATATAATTCAGTTTGTGGATATGCTTGTAGCCATTGTCTACATCATATTTACTCTCCCAACCTGCTTGACTATAATTAAGTTCTGCAATAAACCCTAGATTTTTTTCGCTTATGTAACGTGCTGATATCCCTCCGTGAAGTTGAGAGATCGATTTCACATCTAAACTGTTCGACTGGTTGGTAGGCACTATACTCATCGAAGCAACTGTAGGTCCAAATCCAACCCCAATGTTCCATTCAGGTATAAATTTATTTTGTCCATACAACTGTATGCACAAGACACCCACAAGAATAGTTGCTAATAACCTATTTGTCATTTGCCGTATTCAGTTTTAACGATACTACCGTCTTTCTTGTAATTTACAAAATAGAAACCGTTATTGAAATAGCCTCCTGATTGACCTGTTTTTCGGAAAAGGAAAGGTGTTTGCAAAGACGACCCTGGTGTTGCATTCGCATTGCCGTCAAAGTCTTTGCCATATTTCAATAAGGCTGTAAGCAATGTTATGCCTGTATCATAGCCCAACACGGCGTATTTAGGGTATGTGTTTATGAAAGATTTGTTGTCAAACCATTTCTTGTAGTTGTTCACAAACTGAGTCGAGCGAGCATTGGATTCGTCAAAATAAAATGGGGTATAGATATATGTATTATATGCTGCAAAATCGGCATAATGTTGCGTGTATGTTTGCCAGTTGGTGTGCCCAAACAAGGAGATGTCGAAATCGGGATGTTGTGTACTTATACTTTGCAATGATGGTAATATGCTTTGTAATATTTTGGTAGATCCCGATGTTGGGACGATTACATTTTTTCTGTTATAATCTAATGCTAAAGTCAAGTTGCTTGTTAAACTTTGGTTTGCTTCAAGATTATTAGCTCGCATGCCATAGCGTGTTAATTCCTGATTCAATACAGAGATGAAATCTGCTCTGTCTCCTTTGGAGGCAGGCTCATTTATATAAATAATATTCGCATTCTGGAATAAGTTTACGAACGATTTAGACGCATTTGCATACAGCGTTTGGTGAGATGTATTGATTTGGTAGATATACGGATTGGTTAATACCTCTTCGTTTCGGTTAGGGAATGGTATGGCATATTTAATGCCTTGTTTTTTTGCAAAATTGGATATTGTACTAATTTGTTCCGAAGAAACACCTCCTACAATTAGATCAAGATATTTCAACTCATTTGTTTCCAATAAGCTATTGAGCCTTTCTGTCCCTGTTTCAGACCCCATATCAAATATATATACATTTGCAGATAAACCTTTGGCTTTCATTTCCTCCAAAGCGATCAAAAAGCCTTCATGATATTCAACGAATCGGGCACTTTGGCTGTTTGACTTATTCACGAAAGGTAAAATCACACCTATACTTATAGTACTAGGTGTTTGTATTGGAGCTGTTGTTTGTGTGATTGACGACACTGAGGTAGGAATCAAAATAGTCGACCCTTCTTTCAGCCCATCTTTGGTTTCTGGATTTAAGTTAATTATAGCTTCGGTACTCGTACTGTATAACCGAGCAATACCATAAATCGTCTCCTTAGGTTCTACCTTGTGTTTTAGGTATTTACCTGTCGAGGGTGATGGTTTACTCGATTGTGTCTCACTTTTAGTAGACGATGTAGGAATATTTAGTACTTGCCCATCTGTCAAGGGTTTTGATTTTAGATTAGGATTATTTTCTATAATATCATCAACTCTTATTCCATATTGTTTGGCAATTGAGTAAAGTGTTTCTTTTGATTTGGTAGTATACGTAGTCGTATTTTTATTTGCTGTAAATTCTTTGGTACTAGTTGCAGGTATTTTGAGTTTGTCTCCTACTTTGATAACCAGCTCAGATTTAGAGTTGGCTGTGTACAAATCGTTAACGGAAATATTGTATAAACGGGCTATTGAATAAATGGTTTCTCCCTTGCCAACTGTATGTATAGACTCCTTAGGTATTTCTGAAGGGATGTTTTTTGAACTAGAAACTAGAGGTAGAGCAGATGCTGAAAATGTTGTTGCGAGTATAAAGCAACTGATAAATGCAATTGACTTGAAATCTTTAAAACTCATATGATTAACTTGTAAATCGAGATTAAACCTTATAATATATTGCAAACTTAAGCATAATTATTTGTAACCTTACTAAATTTAGAGAATGAATAAACGTTATTTATAACGACTCCATAATCCAGATTCTATAATGTTGACAGTCTCTTTTATCAATATGGGGATATCGTTCTCGGTTAGTCCTTCCGTTACAATGGGGTCATGTACTATAATTTCCATGGTTTTCCCTAAATTCAATTGGCGAGAATGTATTTTTAATACATCATACGGACCATTAAGCGTAATAGGCACAATGGGTAACTGCATTTGAGTAGCTATGATATATGCTCCTTTTTTGAAATGCCCCATTTTTCCATTTTCTGTTCTTGCACCTTCTGGAAATATAACCATAGACACCCCTTCCAGCAATTCGTTTTTCGCTTTTTCTATCGTTTTAGCCATGGTCTTAGTATTTGAACTGTTAACAAACACATGTCCTGCTATTTCAGAAGCCTTGCCAGTAAAGGGTAATTTTCTTAATTCAGATTTCTGAACCCATTTAATATTTTGAGACAAATACCCGTAGGTCAGAAATATATCAAAAGCCCCTTGATGATTCGCTACAAAAATATAGGACTGATTGGGATCTAGTTTGTTACTGTGTTTTATTTTTATTTTACATAATGCGGTGCGACAAAGTATTTTTGACCAATATTTGGGTGGATAGTACCCCCAAAACTTATGGTTGCGCAAAGTGCAACCTACCATAACCACAATAGCGGTAGAAATGGTAGTGATAAGTAGTATTGGCATGAAAATAAGCCACTGATAAATGTAAGCAAACAAGGCTTTGAGGTTTTTCATCAAGTTAAGTCATAATTCTGTAAACAAAAATACACTTTTTTACTGTTTTATAAAGCAACAATTCTATTATTCATTCTATGACTTGTTGTTGAGGTCTCAATAGTGATAAATGCTTACATTTGTTTACTGAAATTTTATAACTGTTTATGAAAGAAGATCTCCGAGCGTATAATCCCGAAGGTTCCGAATTACGGAATATCCAGTGCAAAATGCTTGATATTTTGGTGCATGTAACCACAATTGCTGCCAAACATAATATTCCGTATTGGCTGAGTGGAGGTACATTATTAGGAGCAGCAAGGCATGGTGGTTTTATCCCTTGGGATGACGATATTGATATTGAGCTAATGCGATCAGACTACAAACGTTTGTTGACTGTATTGGCTAGAGAGCTTCCTCCCGATCTTTATCTTCAAACACCCAGTGATAAAGGCTATCGGCTCTTGTTTTCAAAAGTGCGAGATCGTCATTCTACGGTTGTAGAAGAAGATGATGAGCTGAACAGGTACAACCAAAAGGGTATCTATATAGATATATTTAGCGAAGAGCGAAGTTATAGACCACTCAAGACAATTGTCGACTTTTTTTATGGGAGAGCCTATCGTCGAATTAAGCGAGGACAGCCATTTCGTTCGTTTCGCTTTTTTTACGAATACGCACTGTCCTTGCTGTTGTATCCAATCGGTTTTTTGCTTATGTGGGTAACACGCCTAGTATGTCGAATTTTTAGACCCAACACTATATTACACAGTTATGGTATAGGCAATAGCACAACGCACGATGCGTCGTACATGTTTCCGTTAACTATCATTGAGTTTGAAGGGAAAACGTTCTCGGCACCTGCCGACCCTGATCAGTATTTGACTAAACAGTATGGCAACTATATGTCAATTCCCCCAAAAGAGAAAAGAGCAACACACTTTATGAGTGTGATTTATAAATAAGGTCTTGTAGTTTTTGTATTCCGTCTAAAGAATTTTGCAGTAGATTTATCAATAAGGATAAAAAAATAGAAACAGAACATGTTGTATTTCAATGCGATAGTTTGGTTGCTTCTGCTCATCTTTATATTCCACGATTTTGAGGATTTTTCTTTATAAACTTGAACTACCAAAACAAGGAATGCCATTTGCAAAAGTTTCCTCGGCTGTCGAAATGTTTTATACCTCGTTCCGAAAACCTATCCGTTCAACGATTTAGCCTAGCAGTAGCCGAACAGTTTGTTTTTATTAAGTATCATAACCACCCTGTCTGTTATTTTCACCAAAATTATTTTTCTAATATCCTGCGTCTTTTCTCTTGCTTATGTACCAAGTAATAAGATCTTTATGGTACAGTATATCGTTGTCTGGTCATTTGTCGAATTTGGTATTGTGGGCCATCAATTTGCACATAGACTTGTGCAGCATGGGGGTGTAGCACATTTGCTCAATTGGTAATCGCTGTATACGGAAAATAAAGAAACAGGATTTAAGATAATACTTAAACCCTGTTTTCATAGACAACCAAAAAACTTACATATCATTACCCAAATCTGTTATGTATTGCCTATTTTTTTTAAATATTGGGATAAATGGATATATATTCTCCTGTAGCAATAAAACTTACAATCCTTTATTTATTTTCGAAAGTGTTTCGTTAATATCGAAAAATTTGCAAGTAATATTTTTTCCACCCATTGCCTCCACTCGTTTTGTGTGCATTTCAACATATTTTTGTGCAGAAGCCCAATCTTTGAAAACATAGATACCTCCACACTCTTCGGTTTTTGTGTTTTCGAACCATATTTTAGATACAAAACCTTCTTCTAGGTTTATGCTATCTGCAAGTTGTTTAGCATTTTTTGTTAATGCTTCACCCATCATTTCTACTGGGAAATTAAAGTTGATTTGTATCAATACCATTGTGTTTGACTTTTATATGTGACTTTTTATTTTAATTTCCAGAGGTTACCATTTTTAGAGGCTATTGTTTTTAATGTTCCATCTTTCTCCAAAGCCAATAATTCTTGTTCGGCTTTGTCCATACCTATTTCTGCTAAAATCGCCAATTCTTTGATGCTTATACTTCCCAATTTAGTAACGATGGATAAAGCATCTTTTGGGTAGTTTTCTTTCTTAGCTCTCGAATCGGTTTTCATTATAGCCTTTTCGTACTCCGCATAGGGTTTCGCCCCATATACAACCTCTTGCAATCCCTTCTCGTTATAAAAGTAGAGGGTTGGAAAACCACGTACACGCATCTCACGACTAAGTTCTAAATCTGCTTGAAGCAATTTAATACCTTCTTTATCATAATCGTTCTTTAGCCTTGCAAGATCCAAGTGGGCACGTTTTGCAGCTTCAGCTATAACATCCCATTTCGATATATTTCTTTTCTGTAGAAATAACATTTCACGCATTATTCTTAAAAAAGAGATTGCTTTTACCTTGTCTTGCAGTTCTGCAACCTTAAATGCAATAGATGGCGGATAGGATGATGACAAGGGGTCTTCTAACCATACATCGCCGTCTATGGGCATCTGGTAATAATGGCTTGCTTGATCCCAATGATGTGCAACATCGGCAGGTGTTCTGATGCCTCCAGCGTTGTAGTTGTTGTCAAACGAAGGTAGCAGACCTCCCATGCGATATTCTATTGTTAGACTAGATTTGTACTCCAATTTCAATTTGCGTAGTACGCCTTCTATCCCCCAGCAAGAAGAGCAGATAGGGTCTGTGAAATAGATGATGCGAATGGTGTTATCCATTTTTGTGGTATCACCGCTAGCAGCAATGCTTGCATCGCTATTAGGTAGTTCACAAAACCCTGTTTCAGGATTGCATATCAAGGGGTTATTTTCACTCATGTTTTTGTATTTAGGGGTCTGACTTTGGCAACTTGTACTGACCAAGAGGATAATAATCAGACTTAAACATTCTTGTAACATATAATTTTAGTAACTTTATGCAACAAAGTACGCTACATAATATGTGATCTACAATAAGTCAAAAAAATATGACTACTCATACATTAGAAGAAAACAATGGAGAATGCCCTGTGGAGCGTGTGTTGAAAGCATTGTCGGGAAAATGGAAACCACAGATTTTTTTGCTGGCTACGCATGGGGCTATTCGTTTTAGCTCGTTGATGCGGCAGCTGAATGGGGTAAATAAACAATCGTTAGCTACGGCTTTGAGAGAAATGGAAGAGGAAGGCTTTCTAACCAAAATCATTGTATCCGAAAAACCTCTGCATATCGAGTATATACTATCTGAAAAGGGCAAATCGATCATACCTATATTTAAGCAATTAGATGATTTTGTGTGAAGGCTATACCTCGTTGAAAATCGGTTGTGAATATGTGCTGTTGGATTTTAGTTATACCCACAGAATAGCAAAGAAAATAATAATAGAAGCATGCAAAAATACCTTGATACCTATTTTGACTCACCAAAACTAGCTAAAGTGATGGATGAATTGCCCGTTTGGTCTGCACCATTTGGTCTGAAACTAGTAGATGCGATAAATTACAAAAAGAATTTAACCGTATTGGATATAGGCTTTTATACAGGATTTCCATTGACCGAATTGGCTATGCGATTAGGCGAAAGTTCTGTTGTATATGGTATAGACCCTTTTAGACAGGCTATTGAAAGGGCAAAAGAAAAAATAGATGCGTATGGTATCAACAACATAAAAATAATAGAAGGGGTAGCCGAGTTCATTCCTTTAGCTGACAATTCAGTAGATTTAGTTACAAGTAATAATGGCATCAATAACACCGATGATATAGAAAAGGTTTTCTCCGAATGTTCACGAGTGATGAAATCGGGAGGGCAACTTGTGCAAACGATGAATTTGAGCCAAAGTATGTTTGAGTTTTATGCACAATTAGAGTTTGTGTTGCTAGAGATGAACATGAAAAGAGAGGCTGATTTGATGTATGCTCATATTGAAGAAAAGCGTCCATCTGTCGAAAAAATAAAAACCCTAATGCAGAGACAGGGCTTTATAATTAAAAAGATAGAATATGACCAATTCAATTATAGATTTGCTGATGGGACAACAATGCTGAATTATTATTTTATTCGTTTGGCATTTATGAACTCGTGGATTGCTCTTTTGCCTGTTGACAAAGTGGAGGAGGTATTTTCTCGGATCGAATCTCGCTTGAATGACGATGCCGAAAAACACAATGGGGTCAAATTAAGTATTCCATATGTATTGATCGATGTTGTGAAAAAATAGAAGGGTCGATAATATATTTCTTATACACAAACACTATATGGATAATGGCAAAAAAGGATATAAATAAATCAAAGTTTGATAATGGAACACATCTAAAACTTGATATTTTTAGAGAATGTTTCCGTGCATGGTTTCCTGTATTAGCGAATGATAAGTATACCGAAAAAATATTCGTTTACGATTTGTTTGCAGGTAGTGGAACAGATGCCCATGGAGATTATGGTTCCCCTTTAGTATTGTTAGATGAAGCCAAAGGGGATAAAAAACAATTTTGCAATTTTGTAAACAATAAGGACAAGGAGATTACTTTTATCTTTAATGAAAAGGAAGTTGATAAGGCAGAGGCATTGAAAAAAGGGATAATTACTTATTTCGAAGATTGTCAAAGTGATTGTGAGTTTTCTAAGTGTGCCTACAAAGCAAAAGTAGAAGTGAAAAATGATACTTTTATTAATGTTTTTCAAAGTTCTAGTTTTGAAAATGTATTGAAAGATAGAAGAGTTGGAAAATTTGTTCTCTTAGACCAATATGGATATAAAGAGATTAGTGACGAAATATTTCTTAAACTTGTAGCATATCCTAAAACTGATTTTATATTTTTTATAGCTTCTAACTATGTAAAACGTTTCAAATCTTTACCTGCTGTTACTGATTATTTTCAGAAAATCGGAAGTACTAATTTTAACGAATCTGAACCTAAAGAGTGCCACCGAATAATTGCCGATTATTTTAGACAATTGATGCCACCAAATAAAGAATATTATTTGCATCACTTTAGTTATTTAAAGAAGACGAATTACTATGGTTTGATATTTGGTACAAATCATACTTATGGTATGGAAAAGTTTCTAAGTGTATGTTGGTCTCATGACCGCCTTTCTGGAGAATCTACAGAGAATATGTATAATGATTTTGAAGTAGGTTCTTTATTCTATAATCCTGGAAATAGTAATAAAAAACAAGAAATTAAACATTTGGTTGAGGAAGAAATCCTAAATTTGCGTATTAAAACAAACGTAGAAGGTTTTAAGTTTGTTTTATCAAAAGGATGTCAAACTTCATTATATCTTGAATGTATTGAAGACCTGATTAATTCTAAAAGAGTTTCTATAGATGGGAAATTTAATAAAAAAGTAACGTCTATACATCAGCTTAAGGGTGATAAAATTTATACTATTAATGTTTTAAGTCAATGAAAACAACAAAAATTGAATGGGCAGATAAAACCTGGAATCCTATTACAGGGTGCTCTAAGGTCTCATCAGGTTGTTTAAATTGCTATGCAGAAGTAATGTCTAAAAGGCTAACAGCAATGCGGATTGATAAGTATAAAAATGGTTTTAAACTAACCTTACACGACTCTTGTTTGAGCGAACCTTTGAGGTGGAAAAAGCCTTCTACAATATTTGTTTGTTCTATGAGTGACTTATTTCATCAAGATGTACCTTATGAATTTATTGATAAAATAATAGATGTAATAGAATCAACACCGCATCATAGATACCAAATATTAACCAAACGTGCAGAAAATATGTTTAAATATTTTCAAACAAGAAAAGTTCCTGAAAATGCATGGATAGGGGTAACTGTAGATGTTCAAAGTTCTAAGCCAAGAATTGACTATTTAAGAAGAATACCTGCAACAATTCATTTTCTATCATGTGAACCATTGCTTGAAGATCTAGGAGTATTGGAGTTGGAAAACATAGATTGGGTTATTGTGGGTGGAGAAAGTGGAATGAAAGCAAGATTAATGAAGGAAGAATGGGTATTATCCATAAAAAAACAAGTTGAAGAACAAGGCTCATCATTCTTTTTTAAGCAATGGGGTACATGGGGTAGTGATGGTATAAAGAGGAATAAAACTCTTAATGGGAAACTTATTGATGGGAAAATATATCAAGAAATGCCCGTCTTATAATTAAAACCCGCTAACGTGTTTTTCTCTAAGCTAAACAAAAAAATCTCTCCAAACTTAATTGAAGAGATATTTCTCAGTGCGGATGAAGGGACTCGAACCCCCACGCCTCACGGCACCAGATCCTAAGTCTGGCGCGGCTACCAATTACGCCACATCCGCATGGCTAAATCACGTTAGCGAGTGCAAAGATAAACGATAAGTTTCAAAAAACAAGCGATTCTTAAAAAAAATATCAAAATAGATAAAAGCCTTCATCTGCCCCAATCAGTACTGCTGATTTCTAAAATAATTGTACTTTTACACCATATGCTACAACGATCGACAAAGAAGCAAGAGAACACGCAGATAGATATTGTATTAGCATGGGTAGATGCCAATGACAGCCACTGGCAGGCACGTTATGCAAGCTATTGTAATCAGAATGCCGAAGGCGATAAGCGGCTTATCCGCTATCGTGATTGGGGCTTGTTGCACTATTGGTTTCGGGGTATAGAGGCTTTTGCACCTTGGGTCAGAAAAGTGCATCTGGTAACATCGGGCGAAAAACCCGATTGGCTTAATCTCGAACACCCTAAACTAAATTGGGTGCAACATACCCAGTTTATGCCTGATGCCTATTTGCCCACCTTCAATATCAATGCCATAGAAACCAATCTGCATCGCATACAGGGTTTGAGCAGTTGTTTTATCTACTTCAATGACGATAATTTTTTGATAAAACCAACCCTCGCCACCGATTTTTTTAGAGAAGGATTGCCTTGCGATTTTGCAATTCTTGACCCTATATTTCCCGAAGCATATCCCGAAATTTTTATAAACAATACAAAGATAATCAACCGCCATTTTTCGAAAAACGAAGTGATAAAAGCCAATCTATCCAAGTGGATAAACCCTAAATATGGAAAGTATTTAGCTAAAAGTTTACTTTTGCTTCCTTGGAAAAAGTTCCCAGGGCTTCTGGATGCCCATTTGGCACACCCATATCGTAAAGAAACATTTGAAGAAGTTTGGCATGCCGAGCCTCACATTCTACATCAAACAGGGCTCGCCCCCTTCCGATCGCATACTAACGTCAATCAGTGGTTGTTTCGGTTCTGGCATGTAGCACAAGGGGCATTTTACCCCACCAATATTTTAGCTCAAGGCAAAACATACGAAATAACGCCGTCTACTATCGATTGCATTTGTTCAGCTATTCGCAACCCTAGCTATCCCCAAATTTGCATTAATGATAGTGAAGATATAGCCGATTTTGAAGCCACAAAAACCAGACTTCAACAGACCTTTGAGGTGATATTACCCAAACCGTCGTCATTCGAGAGCGTATGATACTAAGCTTCATAGTACCAGTATACAACACAGGGCATTTACTCGATCGATGTATACACAGTTTGCTACATCAGGGGCTTGATGAAGATTTGTTCGAGATAATCATTGTAAATGATGGCTCTACCGATCATTCGAGGCAGTTGATTAACGATTTGGCAAAGCAATACAGGGGTATCCGTCCCTTCCATACAATCAATAGAGGCTTGGGTGTTGCACGCAATGTGGGTATAAAAGAGGCGAGGGGCAAGTATTTGTTTTTTGTAGATTCGGACGATTACCTTTTTGATCATTCATTGGCTACACTATTTCAGCAAGCAAAAACGAGCCACCTTGATATTATTGGGTTTGATTGGCAGTATGTATACGAAAACAGAGACATGGATACGCCCCCAAAAAAGAATATGGCTTACCATGTGCCAATGTCGGGAGCCCAATATTTGGCTACCTATGACCTAATGGGTAGTGTTTGGCGATACCTGTTTTTAGCCTCGTTTCTCAAAAAGTATACTTTATACATGCCCGAAGGTATTTATCATGAAGACGAGTTGTTTTTGACTAAAGCCTTTATGTATGCTACACAACTTGTCTTTGTTGATGAGCTGATATACGCCTATTACCAACGACATCAGTCAATCACCAACAGTCAAGATACGGATTTAATCAGCAAACGGATTACCGATCATGTTTTTGTGTTGCATGAGCTTCTGTTACTCACTAGGCAAGATGCTTGGAACAAATGGCAAGAAGAAGCATTAGAGCGGAAAATAACTTTTCTGACAGTCGATTTTATTATAAATCTCATTCGTCTTCACCTCTCTAGGCAGGTTATTGAAGATGCCCTCTTTAGCCTTCGTGCAAGTAAACTCTATCCACTACCTAAAGCAAAGTATTCGCTTAAATACCGTTTGTTCCGCATTGTATTTAACTACGAGTGCAATGTCGTTTTGGCGTCTAAATTAGGATTGTTTACAAAACATTGACCCCTTCTATCCAATCGCTAGCAAGAGAGTATAACAGCCAGATATTGAGTGAAGTTACAATCGTAGCAATTAGATACAGCATGTATTTAGTAGTTTTGGAATTGGCATACTTACCCATAACTTGGGTAGATGAGGTTAACCTGACTTGTAGAAACACTGTAATGGGCAGTTGCATACTTAGTATGGCTTGCGAGATAATAAGCCCTTTGAACGGGTCGCCAATGACAAATATGATGAGCAAGGCTACCCCTAATGAGATAAAGACACCTGTTTTGGAATGAATATCTTTGATGTTGTACGGTTCGTCATACATACCCGCAAAAATAGATCCTGCCGCAATGCCCGAAGTCATAGACGAGGAAATGCCAGCAAAGAGTAATGCAATTGCAAAAACGATAGCTGCATTGTTGCCCAAAAGAGGATCTAACAGGCTTTTGGCTTGTTGCAAATCGTCAACTATAAGCCCTTCTCTAAAAAATGTAGAGGCTGCCAACAAAATCATAGCACTGTTAATAGCCCAACCTATAATCATAGAGAAGAGGGTGTCGAAAAACTCGTATTTCAATTGCTTTTCAATCACTTTGTCATCTTTCAGATTGAGGCTTCTACTTTGTATCACCTCCGAGTGTAAAAAAAGATTATGGGGCATCACTACTGCTCCCAATACACTCATCACAATAAGTATACTGCCCTCAGGAATAGAGGGAACAACCCAAGCTTTAGCTGCTTGCTCCCAATGAATATTGACCAAAAATAGTTCGTAAATAAACGACAAGCCAATAAGTGAAACAAAGGCAATAATGTACCGCTCTATTTTTTTGTATGAGCTAGAAAACATCATAGCTAATACAAAGATAGTAACCAGAATAGCTCCTATTGGTATGGGGATGTCAAAAAGCATTTGTAGGGCAATAGCTCCACCCAAAACTTCGGCGAGGGAGGTCGATATAGATGCTCCAATTGCCGACCATAATACCAAACGTGAGGCTTGACGGGGCAAATGTTTATTGGCAGCCTCTGATAAACAAAGTCCTGTAACGATGCCTAGGTGTGCAACGTTGTGTTGCAGTATAATAAGCATGAGGGTGGATAGGGTAACTACCCACAGTAGGGTATATCCAAATTCAGACCCAGCTGCAAAGTTCGATGCCCAGTTGCCAGGGTCTATAAAACCCACTGTAACCAATAACCCCGGCCCTATATATTTGAATAACTCAGATGCACTTGACTTGAGTTTAGGATTTCTTATGCTGTAGTCTTTTTTGAGTTTGCTCCAAAAATTTCTCATATAAACTCGTTTTGTGAACACTAACAAAGTTATATATAATAAACGTATTTCGATCAACGATTTTACATCAAGTTAAAAAAAACGGATTTACTTTAAAGTTTCATATATTTGTATTACGGTTTCCTTTTAGGAGGGGGGATGAAGAAGAAGAATAATTAAAAAATAAATTTGATGAAAAACAAGCAAAAGTTTAGTTGGCTAGTTCTAGCCATCACCTCTATAGCACTGCTTCTGAATGCTTGTCGTGCAGAAGGTCCTCGTACTATTGATCCTGAGTTTTCGAAGTACATTGCTGCTTTTACATTTGGCTCAGTTTCCTCGTCGTCATCTATCCAGATCGAACTAACGCAGGATATGCCTGCCGTTGAACTCAATCAAGAAATAGATCAAGACCTATTCGAGTTTTCTCCTAAAATCAAAGGTAAAGCCTACTGGACAAGTAGCCGCACCATCAGGTTTGTACCCGAAGCAGGTGAATTGCAACGAGGAAAAACGTATGACGTTTGGTTTAAGCTGGGCGATATAGTCAAAGTAGATAGTAAATACAAGGAGTTCTATTTTTATTTCAATGTTCCCCCACAAAACTTCGACGTAGAGGTGTTGCCCTATTCGCCCATGAAAGATAATGATGCGACATGGAATACTGTGCAGGCTCGTTTGACCTTGGCCGACGAAGCTCCGATAGATCAGATACAGCAAATGTTTTCGGTTTCGGGGGCTGCTGCACCTAAAATTAAAGTTGAACCCTCCGACATAAAAGGGCGTTACAAGGTATCAATCGATAGCCTCAAACGAACCAAGGATCAGGTTGATTATACACTCATCGTAAGCGGAAAGCCTATTGGTGCAGAAAAGGAGGATAAGGCAACCATTACCATTCCCCCACTAGGCATCAATCCGTTTACAATTATTGATGCTCGAGTAGATAGAGATCCTTCGGAATATATCCGAATAAGTTTTAGCGATCCATTATCAGCCAATCAGAATATTCAAGGATTGGTTAACTTGAACGGAGTCGAAAATTTCTCATACGATATACAAAAAAATGTATTGAAGCTTTATTTAGAAGCCAATAACTCGCTTACTAGCGTAAATGTAGGTATTTTGAAACAATTGAAAAGTATCGATAACTATACTTTAGATAAAGATTATAGTTATAGCCTTTCGATAGAAAAAAACAAGCCAGAAGTTAAGCTGTTGAACTCGGGAAACATATTACCTAATTCCGATCAGTTGAATATTCCGTTTCAAGCAGTTAATCTTTGGGCAGTAGATGTATCTATTGTCAAGATATATGATAACAACATATTGGGCTATTTACAATCAAACGATGTAGGTGGCAACAGCGAGTTGAGACGTTTTGGTCGACTTATACTGAAAAAGCACATTCGACTTGACGAAGATCGCAGCATGCGACTGGATCGGTGGAATAATTTTTCTATCGATTTGTCTAAACTTATTAAGCAAGACCCTGGGGCAATGTATCGTGTTCAATTCACAATAAAGAAAGAATATTCGTTATACCCATGTGCAGGCATAGTACCTCAAATACCTGAAGATGCAGGTGTTCAGCGATTTCAACAAATAACAGAGGAAGAAGAAGCTGTTTGGGACAAACCCGATACCGACTATTATGATGAAACCAATTGGTATGGATACAATTGGGAGGAGCGGGAAGATCCTTGTAAAGACAGTTATTATGCAGATAAAAAATTCGATTGTATCGTCTTTGCTTCCAATATAGGTATTATATCAAAGATTGGGTCTGACAAAAAAGTATTAGTTACACTCACCGATATATTGACCACCAAACCTATTTCGGGAGCAACCGTTGATGTCTATAATTTTCAGATGCAGCGGATAGGATCGGGCAAATCGGATGGCGATGGTTTTGCATCCATCGAATACCAAGGAAGTGTACCGTTTGCCGTTGTAGTAACCAATGATAAAGAGAAAGGTTATCTAAAACTTACCTCCAATCAGTCGTTGTCTTTAAGTCAGTTTGATGTAAGTGGACGAGAAATACAAAAGGGACTGAAAGGCTATATTTATGGCGAAAGAGGTGTTTGGAGACCAGGTGATTCTATCTATCTCACATTTATATTGGAAGATAAAGACAAAATTTTGCCTAAAAATCATCCCGTTTCATTAGAATTTTTCTCGCCCACAGGGCAGTTATATCAGCGACTAATGCAAACCGAAGGGAAAGATGG
>JBDLTH010000151.1:0-4229 GCA_039799165.1 Bacteroidota bacterium | reverse complement strand
TGATAAAATGTTTTTATCTGATCTTAAAACAGGAGAAATAGGTGTAATTGTAAAAGTAAACGGAAATGGAGCTTTTCGAAAACGAATCTTAGAAATGGGATTTATCAAAGGAAAGGCAATCAAGGTTATACTCAATGCACCACTAAAAGACCCAATCAAATATAAAATAATGGATTATGAGGTTTCGTTACGTCGTAGCGAGGCTCAATTAATCGAAGTAAGTTATTTAAAACATACCGCAGAAAAGAAAAATCAACCCGAAGAGGATTATTTTTTTGAAACAAACTACGAATGTGAAACTTGTATCTTAAAAAAAGCTCCCAATAGCAATAAGCAAATAACTGTAGCATTGGTCGGAAATCCAAATGCAGGAAAGACTTCCTTGTTCAATGTTGCATCAGGTGCACACGAGCATGTAGGTAATTATGGTGGAGTAACTGTAGATTTGAAGGAGGGTTACTTCAAACACAATGGTTACAAGATCAAAATAGTAGACTTGCCTGGTACATATTCTATTTCGGCATATACACCAGAAGAGTTGTATGTCCGGAAATTTTTGGTAGAAGAAAAACCCGACATTGTGATTAATGTATTAGCTGCGTCTAATCTCGAACGCAATTTGTACTTAACCACAGAGCTTATCGATATGGAAGCTCCACTAGTATTAGATCTTAACATGTACGATGAGCTTCAAGAAAGTGGTAGTGAGTTTGACCATGACAAGTTAGCCAAACTGCTGGGTATGCCCATAGTTCCCACTGTTTGTAAATCGGGCGATGGCATTCCCGCTTTATTTGATGCTGTGATACGTGTACATGAGGGCAAAGAACCGATTGTACGTCAGATCAAAATCTATTATGGTCATATTATCGAGAACTCGATCAGTCGGATCAACATTATATTAGATAAAGAACAAGTACTTAAAAAGATTTTTTCGACTCGGTATCTTTCGATAAAACTTCTTGAAAAAGACCCAGAGGTAATTCGTTATATAACATCTGTGTATAAAACCTGTGATCTTGTCTTAGAAACCGTAAATAATGAAATAAAAAAAATTGAAGATGCCCTTAATGAAGATACTGAGTCTGCTATAACCAACGCACGCTATGGCTTTGTAGCAGGTGGTTTGAAAGAAACATTCAAAGAAAAAATCAAAGAATCGGATACCACTCGTTTAATAGATGCTGTGGTAACTCACAAGTATTGGGGCTTTCCACTCTTTTTCTTCTTTATGTGGGTTATGTTTGAATGCACGTTCCGTTTAGGAAACTATCCGATGGACTGGATTGATACAGCAGTGTCATCGATAGGTAATTGGGTTCGTAACTTTATGCCCGACGGAGTTCTTAAGGATTTGATTGTAGATGGCGTAATAGGTGGAGTAGGAGGGGTGATTGTTTTCTTGCCCAATATCCTTATACTCTATGCCTTTATCTCGTTTATGGAAGATTCGGGCTATATGGCACGAGCCGCCTTCATCATGGATAAAGTGATGCACAAAATGGGTTTACATGGCAAATCGTTTATCCCCTTGGTGATGGGTTTTGGCTGTAATGTACCCGCCATATTGGCTACTCGTACCATCGAAAGCCGCAATAGCCGTATGATAACCATGCTTATCAATCCGTTTATGTCATGTAGTGCACGTTTGCCAGTATATTTGCTTTTTGTAGGTGTGTTCTTTCCGAAAAATGCAGGTTTAGCTCTATTTGGGCTGTATATTATAGGTATTTTATTGGCAGTAATATCCGCACAGTTATTCAAAAAATACTTGTTTTCGGGCAATGATGCACCCTTCGTAATGGAGCTTCCTCCTTATCGTATGCCCACTGTCAAAACAGTATTTAGGCATATGTGGGATAAGTCAAAACAATACCTAAAAAAGATGGGGGGAGTTATTCTTATAGCCTCTGTTATTATCTGGTTTTTAGAGTATTTTCCGCAAGACCAAAAGCTAAATCAAGAGATTGACAACGAAATAGGTTTGGTTGAAACCCGTTTTTCGCAACAACATATTGACGAAATTGTACGCAACCAACAAATATCGGTATTGGAGGCACGCAGAAGCATCGAGCATACCGAAAACTCATATATCGGTCGCATCGGTAAGTTTATAGAGCCTGTGATGAAACCTTTAGGCTTTGATTGGAAACTAGGAATAAGCCTTTTGACAGGTAGTGCTGCCAAAGAAGTAGTAGTGAGTACCCTGGGTGTGTTGTATGCAGGTAATGCAGAAGAAGATCAATCGTCGTTACAAGATCGATTGCTGAGTAGTACCAATCCCGACGGAACTCCTACTTTTACACCATTAGTGGTTGCCAGCTTCTTGCTGTTTGTGCTTATCTATTTTCCGTGTATAGCAACCATTGCTGCTATCAAAGAAGAGTCAGGCTCATGGAAGTGGGGCTTGTTTAGCGTTGTTTATTCAACAGGCTTGGCATGGGTGATCTCGTTTTTGGTGTTTCAGATAGGGAGTTTATTTATTTAATTTAGAAGCTATGATACAAGAAATAATAGTTGGCATGATAGGTTTACTGATTTTAGGAATCGTATGCAAGCGTATCTATTTGTTTTTCTTTGGCAAAGAAAAAAATAAGATGGGATGTGCATGTTCCGATTGTCCCTGTTCTGCTGTTAAAAGATAAAATAGAGGCATTAAAATTTGTAAGATTGGGTTTTTAAAATTAAATTTGATCTGACAAATGAAATGAGTTGATAGGGAAGCCTACAATCACGATATAGAGTCGTACTGACCGATTGGGAAACTCATCAATTATAAACGAATTCCGAGACAAGCTCATCGATTCTAATGGCGGGTCACATCCTTTGGGATTGCTTTGCACGGTGAATTACAAAGGGGTCGAGGCACTCAAATCCTGTTTCATGGAGTTTCGTCTATTCTGTCTGTACGGCTCTTTTTATAACAAAAGCAGATTATATATCATAATCTGCTTTTTTGTTTGTATATAGCCTAATTTCTTTAATCTAATTATCGGCATATGAATATAGAGATACGAAAAGCCACCGAAACAGATTTACCCACTATCTTTGCTTTAATAAAAGAGTTTGCAACCTATTTAGGTAAATCGACACACGTAAAAACAAGCTTGGAGGACTTTAAACGAGAGTATAGTTTGTTTGATTGTTTATTAGCCGAAACCGAAGATGGTGTTGCAGTCGGATACGCATTATTTTGCTTCACATTTCATACATGGTCGGGAAAAAGCATTTACTTAGACGATTTGTACATAAAAGAAGAATACCGAAGGTGTCAGATAGGATCGAAGCTCGTACACTCGCTAATAGACTACGCTAAACAGCATCGGTGTAAGAATATCAATTGGCAAGTACTTGATTGGAACGAAAAAGCGATTTCGTTTTACAAAAAAATGGGTGTAACCGTTGGTGATGACAACCTAAATTGTTCTTTTCCGATAAAGTTTTAAGAACAGAAATATACTTAAGGCATATTGATTGTTTTGTACATTTGCACCAAAATTTTAAAATGCGAGATTATACTATTTTGTATCCATTATTACGAATATAATTTTCAAATAGAAATTAAACAGCAACATGGAAATTTCATCAAGCAGTCCATACATGCTATTCAGCAGAGAAAAGTGGGCAGAGTTAGGAAAATCTGAACCCATGACTCTAACTCAAAGCGAACTGGAAGCTTTGAAAGGGATAAATGAAGAATTATCTATGGATGAGGTTAGGGATATTTACCTGCCCTTATCACGCTTGCTAAGTTATTATGTACATGCTACCACTTCTCGGCAAGCCGTTATGATGAAGTTTTTGAATGAAAAAGCCCAGAAAATACCCTTCATCATAGGTATATCGGGTAGTGTGTCGGTAGGTAAAAGTACAACAGCACGTTTGTTACAAGCTTTGCTTAGCCGTTGGAAAGAGAACACAAAAGTATCACTTGTTACTACTGATGGCTTTCTTTACCCCAATGCGGTACTCGAAGAGAAGGGTCTGATGCTAAAGAAAGGATTTCCTCAATCGTACAATATTCAAGGTTTACTTCAATTTGTGAGTGATATTAAATCAGGAAAACCTGAAGTTAAAGCCCCTAAATACTCGCATCAGATATATGATATTGTACCCAACGAATACGAGGTAATATCTCAGCCCGATATACTCATTTTGGAGGGTTTGAATGTATTGCAAAGCGGGATGGATTATCCACGAGATAAACCACGTGTGTTTGTGTCAGATTA